>JALYUN010000261.1 GCA_030853725.1 Pseudomonadota bacterium
ACCCCATGTGGCCCTGCTGGACCTGTGCCGCCAACATGGAGTCACCACGCCGCGGGTCCACACCATCTCTTCGATCTCGGCGATGGTCCAACTGGTGGAGCAGGGCTTCGGGGTTGCGACGCTGCCGCAGGCGGCTGTCGCGGGCGGGGCGCTGTACGCCGTGCGCTGCGACGCATTGCTGCCGCCGCTGCCGATCCACCTGAGCTGGCGCGACGACCCGGCCGCATCGGCGGCGGGCAGCGTCGCTGAATCGGTGTTGGCATTCAACGGGCAGAGTCGGAGCCGCCGACGCGTGGCGCGCTGAGCTTTCTTTTGTGGGTCACGGGTCGGGTGATGCTGAATCGTTGCGTCGGGCCGTTCCAATCAATGCGGGTGAACCCTCATCCAAAAATTCGATGACGCCATAGAAAAAATATCCGCTTGGCGATGGCACTCGCACGCTCGCACAATGGTTCGCATTCATCACGAGGAATTTGCAGCGGTATGACGGATGCTCCGGCAATCGAAGGCAGCAGCACTCCGGCGGCAGTTCGCCAGGCGATCCGGGACGGCGCGTTCAGCGGCCACACCTCGGGTCTGGCGCAGCGCTACGTGCAGGCGAATCTGGTGATCCTGCCGCGCGCCGATGCCGTCGACTTCTTGCTTTACTGCCAGCGCAACCCCAAACCGTGCCCGCTGCTTGCAGTGGGCGAGCCGGGCGACCCCAGGCTGCCCACGCTCGGTGCGGATATCGACCTGCGCCACGATCTGGCGCGCTACCGGGTCTGGCATCACGGCGAATTGATGGATGAACCGGCCGACATCGGCGCGCTCTGGCGCGACGACTTGGTGAGCTTCGCGCTCGGCTGCTCTTTCAGCTTCGAGCAGGCCCTGATCGATGACGGCATCCGGCTGCGGCATGTCGAAGAAGGCCGCAACGTCTCCATGTACCGCACCAACATCGACACCGTGCCGGCCGGTCCGTTCGCCGGCCCGCTGGTGGTGTCGATGCGGCCGCTGAACGCCGCAGACGCGATCCGCGCGGTGCAGATCACCGCGCGCCTGCCTCAGGTGCACGGGGCGCCGGTCCACTTGGGCGACCCGGCACTGATCGGCATTGCCGACCTGGCGCAACCGGACTACGGTGAAGTCATGTTGCTGCACCCCGGTGAACTGCCGGTGTTCTGGGCTTGCGGTGTGACCCCCCAAGCCGCGCTGGCCCAGGCCCGGCCCGCCTTTTGCATCACCCACGCACCGGGCTACATGCTCGTCACCGACCTGTTGAACCATCGCCTGGCGTCATGAAGCGCGGGTCGGTTCGCCGATTTGCTTTGCCCCACCGGAGATTCCCATGACTTGTTTCAAGCACCTCTTGCTGGCTGCTGCAGCCGCCTTGGCGGTCGGCGCCGTGAGCGCGCAGACCCCGCCGCTGCCGAAGACCCATCTGCGGGTGGTGGGCTCGATCTCGAGCCTGCCGCAGTACAAGGACTTCGAAGTTCCGTTCTGGACCGTGAAGTTGAAAGAGGCTTCGGGCGGCGCCATTACCGCCGACATCAAGGGCTTCAACGAGATGGGACTCAAGGGCCCCGAGGTGCTGCGCCTGATGGGGCAGGGCGTGATGGAAATCGGCGCCACCGTGATGGGGTATCTGGCCTCGGACGACCCGGCCAACGAAATGATCGACCTGGCCGGACTGCTGCCCGACGTGGGCACCGCGCGCAAGGTCACCGACGCCGTCAAGCCTTTCTACGAAAAGCTCTACCGCGACAAGTTCGGCGTCGAACTGCTGGGCTTCGGCACCTACCCGGCGCAGGCGCTGTACTGCAATGCCGAGATCAAGGGTCTGGCCGATGTGAAAGGCAAGAAAGTTCGCGTCAGTGGCCGTTCGCAGTCCGAGCTGATTCAGGCCCTCGGCGGCACGCCGGTCACGATCGCTTTCGGTGAAGTGGTGCCAGCGCTGCAGAACAAGACGGTGGATTGCGCCATCACGGGCACCTTGTCGGGCAACGTTGCGAAGTGGAACGAAGTCACCACCCACCTGCTGGCGATTCCGCTTTCGTGGGGTCAGATCGCCTATGCCGCCAATGCCAAGAGCTGGGCGGGTTTCGACCCGCGCACCCGTGCCTTGATCGAGTCGCAGATCAAGGTGCTGGAGAAATCGGTCTGGGATGCCGCCGGCTTCTTCACGCAGCAGGGCTACGAGTGCAACGCCGGCACCGACAAGTGCACCGCAGGCACCAAGGGCAAGATGATCGTGGTGCAACCGACGGCGGCTGACGAAGCGTTGCTGAAGAAGGTACTGACCGAGCAGACGCTGCCGGCCTGGGCCCAGCGCTGTTCTGCAGCCTGCATCGCCGAATACAACAAGGTCGTGGCGCCGCTGACCGGCGTGCCGCTGAAGAAGTGAGCCTGTGAAGCCATGCGAAAGCGCGCGTTGAAGACCTTGCTGGACGGCCTGCTGCGGGCCGCGAACCGCGGCTCGCTGGCCGCAGCGCTGGCCGGCGGCTTGCTGGTGCTGGCTTCGGCGGTGCTGGTGTCGGTGGACGTGTTGCTGCGCAAATTTGCCGGGTTCACGCTCGGTGGAGCCGATGAACTGTCGGGTTACGCGCTGGCGATCGGTTCCACCTGGTCCTTTGCCTTTGTGTTGTTGAACCGGGGCAATGTGCGGATCGACGCTCTGTACGAACGCCTGCCGCCCGCGGTGGCGGCCGTGTGCGATCTGTTGTCGTTGATCGCCTTGTTGGTCTTCGTCAGCGTGGTGGCGTGGTACGGCTTCAACGTGGTGCAGCAGTCGGCGCGCGTCAACGCGCATTCGAACTCGGCGCTGGCGGTGCCGCTGGTGGTGCCGCAGGCAATGTGGTGGGCGGGCTATGCCTGGTTCGTCCTGTGCGCTGCAGCGTTGCTGGGGCGCTCGCTGTTGGCGCTCCTGGCCGCCGACTGGCCCGCGGTCAACCGCCTGATCGGCGCTCGCAGCATCAGTGAAGAGGCCGCGGACGAAGCCGCCGCCGCCGAAGCGGCACGGCGGCCGCGCAACGAAGTCGGTGCCAGGCCCACATGATCCCGACCACACTGATCACGCTGCTGGTGCTGATGGCGCTGGCGATCCCGGTGGCGGCTTCGATGGGCGTGTTGGGTCTGGTGCTGTCGCAGCTCTATGCCTTCCTGCCGGTCAGCCGCGCAGCCGGCGAGATCGCCTGGACCTCCAGCAACGACTTTCTGTTGGTAGCGCTGCCACTGTTCATTCTGCTGGGCGAACTGCTGTTGCGTTCGGGGTTGGCCGAGAAGATGTACGGCTCACTGGCGCGATGGTTGTCGTGGCTGCCGGGCGGGTTGATGCACTCGAACATCGCAGCCTGCGCGCTGTTCGCCGCCACCTCGGGTTCGAGTCTGGCGACCGCTGCCACGGTGGGTGCGGTGGCGTTGCCGCAGGCCGAGCGCTTCGGCTACAACGAACGCTTGTTCCTGGGCACGCTGGCGGCCGGTGGCACGCTCGGCATCCTGATCCCGCCGTCGATCAACATGATCGTCTATGCGGTGCTGACCAACACCTCGGTGCCGCGGCTGTACTTGGCGGGCATCGTGCCGGGGGTGCTGCTGGCGTTGTCGTTCATGGCGATCGTCGCGGTCGCTTGTTCGTTCAAACCGGCCTGGGGCGGGCGCCGCGTGACGTCCACTCTGGCCGCCTGCATCGCCGGGCTGGTGCACCTGGTGCCGCCGCTCGGCATCTTCCTGGTGGTGGTGGGATCGATCTATGCCGGTCTGGCCACGCCCACCGAAGCCGCCTCGCTCGGCGTGATGGCCGGGCTGCTGCTGGCTTGGTGGAGCGAGGCGTTGTCCTGGCAGATGCTGCGCGAGGCGTTGCTGGGCACCATGCGCTCTACCGGCATGATCATGCTGATCATCGTCGCGGCCTATTTCCTGAACTTCGTGATGTCGGCCATCGGCCTGACCACGCGCCTGACCGACGTGATCCAGAACCTGGGCCTGTCGAAGTGGCAGACGTTGTTCGCGGTCATCGTGTTTTACGTCGTGCTGGGTTGTTTCATGGAGACGCTGTCACTGATGATCACGACCATTCCGGTGGTGGCGCCGGTGATGCAGGCGCTCGGCTTCGACATGGTCTGGTTCGGCATCGTCGTCATCGTGCTGGTCGAAGCGGCGCTGATCACGCCGCCGGTGGGACTGAATCTGTTCGTGGTGCACAACGTGAGGGGCCGCGGTTCGATGAACGACGTGATCATCGGCACCGCACCTTTCGTCTTGGCGCTGTTCGCACTGTTGCTGTTGCTGGCGCTGTTTCCGGGCCTGGCGCTGTGGTTGCCTGCGGTGGTGAATCAATGAAGCTTCGTTTCGAGACTGACGGTGCGGCATTCGACTTCGAAGCTGCGCAACTGGTGGTGGCCGGCTGGACCGGACGCGACCGCGCTGCCATCGAGCATCACATCGACGAGCTGGCTCGGCTCGGCGTGCCGCGGCCTTCCACCGTGCCGCTGTACTACCGGCTGGCACGCAGCCTGCTGACGCAGGACGCGACGATCGAAGCGCTCGGCAGTGCCAGCTCCGGCGAAGCCGAACCGGTGCTGCTGCGACATGCCGGGCGCTGGTGGCTCACGCTCGGCTCCGACCACACCGACCGCGCCGCCGAAGCGCATTCGGTGGCGTTGTCGAAGCAGCTTTGCGCCAAACCACTGGCGCGCGTGGCTTGGGACTGGGATGAACTGGCAGCCCGAGCCGACCAACTGTTGCTGCGATCGTCGATTCTGGAAGACGGCCACTGGGTCGTCTACCAACACGGGGCGCTGTCGGCGATCACGGCACTGGCCGACCTGGTGTCGGGGCTGCCTGACGATGTTGTCGTGTCCGACGGCCTGGTGCTGTTCTGCGGCACGCTCGGCGCCATCGCCAACCAGGCCGGGGTCGCGATCCGCTCCGCAGGTGCCATGCGGCTGGAGCTGATCGACCCGCCAGCGGCGCGACAGATTACCCACGAGTACCACATCACGGCGTTGCCGATGGTGGCCTGAGGCAGGACGCGACGATGGAATCCAAGACAAGCACGAAGGCCCCGCGCTGGCAGTTCTGGATCGACCGCGGCGGCACCTTCACCGACATCGTCGGCCGCGCGCCCGACGCGGCGCTGCACACGCTGAAGCTGCTGAGCGAGAACCCCGAGCAGTACCCCGACGCCGCGGTCGAGGGCATTCGCCGGTTGCTGGGCTTGAAGTCCGGCGAGTCGATCACCTCCGACCAGGTCGAGTGCGTGAAGATGGGCACTACGGTTGCAACCAACGCGCTGCTCGAACGCAAGGGCGACCGCACGCTGCTCGTCATCACCCAAGGCTTCGGCGACGCCTTGCGCATCGCCTACCAGGCCCGGCCGAAGCTGTTCGAATGCCACATCGTGCTGCCTGAGTTGCTGTATGAGCGCGTGGTGCAGGCCGGTGAGCGTGTCAGCGCGCACGGCGAGGTGTTACAGCCCCTGGACGAGCGGCGGTTGCGCACCGATCTGCAAGCCGCCTTCGACACCGGCATTCGCGCTTGCGCAGTGGTCTTTATGCACGGCTACCGCTACCCGGCGCACGAAGCCGCAGCGGCAGCCATCGCGCGCGAGATCGGCTACACCCAGGTCAGCGTTTCGCATGAGGTGAGCCCGCTGATGAAGCTGGTTTCGCGCGGCGACACCACCGTGGTCGACGCCTACCTGTCGCCGATCCTGCGGCGCTATGTCGACCGGGTCGGCGCGCAGATGCCCGGGGTGCGTCTGTTCTTCATGCAGAGCAGCGGCGGCCTCACCGAAGCCCACCATTTCCAGGGCAAGGACGCGATACTGTCGGGCCCCGCCGGCGGCATCGTCGGCATGGTGCGCACAGCGCTGGCGGCCGGGCACCCGAAGGTGATCGGCTTCGACATGGGCGGCACCAGCACCGATGTCAGCCACTACGCCGGTGAATTCGAACGCGCCTTCGAAACGCAGGTGGCAGGGGTGCGAATGCGCGCCCCGATGATGAGCATCCACACCGTGGCGGCGGGCGGCGGCAGCGTGCTGCACTTCGACGGCGCGCGGCTGCGGGTCGGTCCCGACAGCGCCGGCGCCAATCCCGGCCCGGCAAGCTACCGCCGTGGCGGGCCGCTGGCCACCACCGATGCGAACGTGTTGCTCGGCAAGATCCAGCCGGCGCATTTTCCGAAGGTGTTCGGGCCCGCTGCCGACGAAGCACTGCAGCGTGTAGCGCGTGACGTCGTAGCCGCGAGCGACCGATATCCGCTTGATGGCGTTGGCCATGTTCTGCGTCGCGATC
>JALYUN010000298.1 GCA_030853725.1 Pseudomonadota bacterium
GGGTGGCGTTGGTGGGTGCTATCTCGTCTTTTCTCGTGACGCTGCCGCTGATCACCCGCTTCGATACCAGCACCGCAGCGATGCAGTTCGTCGAGAAGTTCTCATGGATCGAGCGCTTCAATGTCAACTACCACCTGGGTGTCGACGGCCTCTCGCTCTGGTTCGTGCCGCTCACGGCGTTCATCACGGTGATCGTCGTGATCTCCGCGTGGCAGGTCGTGACCGACCGCGTGGCGTCGTACATGGGCGCGTTCCTGATCCTCTCGGGCTTGCTGATCGGCGTCTTCTGCGCTTTGGACGGCTTGCTGTTCTACGTGTTCTTCGAAGCCACGCTGATCCCGATGTATCTCATCATCGGTGTCTGGGGCGGGCCGCGCCGGGTCTATGCGGCATTCAAGTTCTTCCTCTACACGCTGCTCGGGTCGCTCTTGATGCTGGTGGCGCTGGTGTACCTGTACTTCAAGAGCGGGGGCAGCTTCGAGATTCTGGCGTGGCACCGCGTGCCGCTGTCGCTGTCGGCGCAGACCCTGCTGTTCTTCGCCTTCTTTGCGGCGTTCTCGGTCAAGGTGCCGATGTGGCCGGTGCATACCTGGTTGCCCGACGCGCACGTCGAAGCGCCCACCGGTGGCTCGGTCGTGCTGGCGGCCATCATGCTGAAGCTCGGCGCTTACGGCTTCCTGCGCTTCTCGCTGCCGATTGCGCCCGACGCGGCGCGCGAATACGCACCGTTCATGATCACGCTGAGCCTGGTGGCGGTGATCTACATCGGCTTGGTGGCGCTGGTGCAGCGCGACATGAAGAAGCTCGTGGCCTACAGCTCGATCGCGCACATGGGTTTCGTCACGCTCGGCTTCTTCATGTTCAACCAGCTGGGGACGGCCGGCGGGATCGTGCAGATGATCAGCCACGGTTTCGTCTCGGGCGCCATGTTCCTGTGCATTGGTGTGCTCTACGACCGGGTGCATTCGCGTGAGATCTCGGCCTACGGCGGTGTCGTCAACACGATGCCGAAGTTCGTCGCCTTCGCGGTCTTCTTCGCCATGGCCAATTGCGGGCTGCCGGGCACCGCCGGCTTCGTCGGCGAATGGATGGTGATTCTGGGCGCAGTGCAGCACAACTTCTGGATCGGCTTGCTGGCGGCCACCGCGCTGATCTCGGGTGCGGCTTACACGCTGTGGATGGTCAAGCGGGTCTACTTCGGTGATATCGCCAACGACCAGGTCAAGGCACTGGTCGACATCAATGGCCGTGAGTTCCTGATGCTGTCCTTGCTGGCGGCTGCGGTGCTGTGGATGGGCCTGTATCCGAAACCTTTCACCGACGTGATGAACGTCTCGGTGGCCGAGCTGCTGCGCCATGTCGCCGCGCCCAAGTTGAATTGAGGCAGCGCCTGTCATGAACCCAGTCATGAATCCCGTCCTGACCCCGATGACCTTGATGACCCCGCTGGCCAACTGGACCATCCTCTACCCGGAGATCTGGTTGCTGGTGCTGGCCTGCGCGGTATTGCTGGTGGACCTGTACACCAGCGATCCGGCCCGGGGCCCGACCTTCTGGCTGAGCCAGTTCGGTGTCGGGGTGTTCGCCGCCATGCACCTCGGCTACTTCGAAGCCGGGGCCACGGTCTACGGCATGGGCAATCTGGTGGTCGTCGACCCGATGAGCCACCTGCTGGCTTTCTTTGCCGCGCTGGCGGTGATGGCCACGCTGGCCTACGCAAGGCCCACGCTCGCCTCGCGCGAGATGCTGAAGGGCGAGTTCTTCATGCTGGCGCTGTTCGTGCTGCTGGGCATCTCGGTCATGTGCTCGGCCAACAATTTTCTGGTGCTGTATGTCGGGCTGGAGCTGATGAGCCTGTCGCTGTATGCGCTGGCCGCGTTGCGCCGCGACCATCCGCTGGCTACCGAGGCGGCGATGAAATACTTCGTGCTCGGCGCGCTGGCCAGTGGCTTCCTGCTGTACGGCTTGTCGATGATGTACGGCGCCACCGGCACGCTCGACATCCCGAAGGTCTTCGATCGCATCGCCACCGGCACGATCAATCACGAAGTGCTCACCTTCGGCTTGGTGTTCATCGTCGCCGGGCTCGCCTTCAAGCTGGGCGCCGCGCCGTTTCACATGTGGGTACCCGACGTCTATCAGGGCGCGCCCACATCGGCCACGTTGCTGATTGCCGGCGCTCCCAAGTTGGCGGCCTTCGCCATCACCATCCGGTTGCTGGTGGAAGGCCTGCTGGGGCTGGCAGTGGATTGGCAGCAGATGCTGATCGTGCTGGCGGTGGCGTCGCTTGCGATCGGCAACTTCGCTGCCATTGCACAGACCAACCTGAAGCGCATGCTGGCCTACAGCAGCATCGCGCAGATGGGTTTCATCGTGCTGGGCCTTTCGGCCGGCGTGGTCAGCGGCAACACGCTGTCGGCCGGCAACGCCTACAGCTCGGCCATGTTCTACCTGGTGACCTACGTGCTGACGACGGTCGGCACCTTCGGGCTCATCATGTACCTGTCGCGCCAGGGCTTCGAAAGCGAAGAAATCGCCGACCTGGCGGGCCTTTCGCGCCGCAGCCCCTGGGTGGCGGGCGTCATGACGGTGTTCATGTTTTCCCTGGCCGGGTTGCCGCCGATGGTGGGCTTCTTCGCCAAGTTGGCGATCATCCAGGCACTCGTCAGCACCAACGTTGCGCTCTACATCTGGCTCGCGGTGGCCGCGGTCATGTTCTCGCTGGTCGGCGCCTACTACTATTTGCGCGTGATCAAGATCATGTGGTTCGACGAACCCATGCACACCGAATCGGTGCAGCGCGGGGCCGGTGTTACAGCGCTGTTGGCCGCCAACGGCTTGGCGGTCCTGCTGTTGGGCCCGTTCTCGGGCGGCCTGATGGCGATGTGCCGCGACGCCATCGTGCGCGCGCTGGCTACCTGAAGCTCCGATGGCCGCCGACGAGCATCTGATCGAGCAACGAATCGGCGGCCGCACGTTGCTGGGCGATGGGTGGCTGCACGTCGACTGCGACGAGGTCCGGCTGCCCGACGGCACCACTGCCACGCGGGAATTCGTCCGCCACGGCGGTGCGGTAGCGGTAGTCCCGATCCTGCCCGACGACCGGCTGGTGCTGGTGCGCCAGTACCGCTATCCGCTTTCTAGAGTGCTGCTGGAATGGCCAGCCGGCAAGCGTGAACCCAACGAGACCACGTTGTTCTGCGGCCAGCGTGAGCTGCTGGAAGAAACCGGCTATCGCGCCACTGAATGGGCCTACGGCGGCGAGATTCACAACGCCGCCGCTTACTCGACGGAGAGCATCTGGCTGTGGTTCGCGCGCGGGCTGGTGCCCGGGCCGCAGCGCCTGGACGAAGGCGAGTTCGTAGAAACCGTGCAGATGACTGAAGCCGAATTGCTGACGCAGGAACTGAGTGGCAGTCTGACCGACGTGAAAACGCTGGTCGGCCTGCAGTGGCTGCGGCAATGGCGCAGCGGCATCCGGCAACTAGCCTGGCAACGCGCATGAAGGTGCTCGACCTGCGCTGCCAGAACGGCCATGTCTTCGAAGGCTGGTTCGCTTCGGACGACGACTTCATGTCGCAGAACGGTCGCGGTCTGATCGAATGCCCGTTGTGCGCCGACAAGTTGGTGGTGCGCACCCCCACCGCGCCGCGGCTCAACCTGTCGGGTGCCAAGGCGCCGGCGCAAGCGCCCGTCACCGCGGCTGCGTCGAGTTCGACGACTGCGACGCCGGCTACGGCATCCCCGTCCTCAGCGGTGAGCCCGGTCGGTCCGCCCACGATGCCGGCCGAGATGCAGGCCGCCTGGATCGCCGGTGTGCGTCAGCTCCTGGCGCGCACCGAAGATGTGGGCCCCCGCTTCGCGGAAGAAGCGCGCCGCATTCACTACGGCGAGATCCCGTCGCGCGGGATCCGCGGCCAGGCGACGCCGGAAGACCGCGCCGCGCTGCAGGAAGAGGGCATCGAGACCATGGCGATCCCGGTGCCGCGCGGGCTGGACGGGCCGCTGCAGTAGGGGCGTTTTTCGTACTGGCTTGGCGCTGTGGTTTAGCGCCGTCTTTGCGCAGTCCTTGCGCCGACTTCACACTGTGTGCGTGCTGTCCTTTGGCTAGAGCACACGCCCCGGGTTGAACAACCCCTGCGGGTCGAGTGCCGCTTTGATGCCGCGCATCAAGTGCAGGGCCACCGGCGACTTGCGCAGCAGCATCTCGTCGCGCTTCAATTGCCCGATGCCGTGCTCGGCTGAGAACGAGCCGCCGCGGTCCGCTACCGCGTCGAACACCAATGTGTTGACCGCGTGTTCGTGTTCGTCCAGGAAGCGCTTGCCATCGACACCGTCCGGTGCCTGCAAGTTGTAGTGCAGGTTGCCATCACCCAGGTGGCCGAAGTTGATCACCTGGGCCCCCGGAAAGCGCTGCTGCAGTGCCGCGTCGGTGCGGGCCACGAAGCCGGGTATCGCCGACACCGGCAACGAGATGTCGTGTTTGATGTTGAGCCCTTCTTCGGCCTGCGCCAGCGGAATCGATTCACGCAGGTGCCAGAGCGCTTTCGACTGCGCCAG
>JALYUN010000302.1 GCA_030853725.1 Pseudomonadota bacterium
TCCTCAAGCGCTACACCAACGCGCCGCAACTGGTGGTGCTGGACGAAGGCGAGCGCGAGGGCCTGTTCGCATTCGACTCGAACCCCGAGAAGGGCCCACCCGGCGACGGCCGCCATCCGCACAACAAGCTGGTGTGGGACCGCCCGTCGGGCCAGGTGCTGAACGCCTACCCGGAAGGCATCGCCGATGGTTGCGACCCGGCGCTCGATGGGCACTACACGTTGGCCGACGGCACGCGCGTGGCACCGTCGTTCCAGCTTCTGAAAGACCGCGTGGAGCCGTGCACGCCCGAATGGGCCGAAGCCATTACTGGCATCCCGGCAGCGCGCATCCGCAAGCTGGCGCACGAACTGGGCGACACTGCGCTGAAGCAGGCCTTCGAGCTGCCCGTTGCGTGGACCGACGCCTGGGACAAGGTGCATCCGACCACGCAAGCCCGCCCGGTGGCCTTCCATGCCATGCGCGGCCTGGCGGCGCATTCGAACGGCTTCCAGACGATCCGCGCCCTGGCGGTGCTGATGAGCGTGTTGGGCACGATCGACGCACCCGGCGGCTTTCGCCACAAGGCGCCGTACCCGCGCCACATCGTGCCCAACTACCGCGCCTTCAACGACCCGGCGATGGTGCAGCCGAACACGCCGCTGAATGCCGCGCCGCTGGGTTTTCCGGCGAATCCCGAAGAGCTGGCCATCCACGCCGACGGCACGCCGCTGCGCATCGACCACGCTTTCTCGTGGGAGCACCCGCTCTCGGCCCACGGCCTGATGCACAACGTCATCACCAACGCCGTGCGCGGCGACCCGTACCGCATCGACACGCTGATGATCTTCATGGCCAACATGGCCTGGAACAGCTCGATGAACACGATGGCGGTGCGCGAGATGTTGAACCGCAAAGACGAGCAGGGTGAGCATCTGATTCCGTTTCTGGTGGTGTGCGACGCGTTCCAGAGCGAGACCGTGGCCTTCGCCGATCTGGTGCTGCCCGACACCACCTATCTGGAACGTCACGACGTGATGAGCATGCTCGACCGGCCGATCTCGGAATTCGAAGGCCCGGCCGATTCGGTGCGGGTGCCGGTGGTGCCGCCGCTGGGCCAGTGCAAGCCGTTCCAGGAAGTGCTGATCGAACTGGCCTCCCGTATGAAATTTCCGGCATTCACCAAGGAAGACGGCAGCCGCAAATTCACTGGCTACCCCGACTTCGTCGTCAACTTCCAGCCGGCGCCGGGCATCGGCTTCCTGCTGGGCTGGCGCGGCGCCGATGGCACCGAGCACCTGAAGGGCGCGCCGAACCCGAAGCAGTGGGAGATGTACGCGAAGAACGACTGTGTCTTCAGCTACCACTTGCCTGAGACGATGCATTACATGCGCAACTGGAACCGCACCTATCTGGACTTTGCGAAAGACAAGGGTTGGCGCCAGCGCAACGACCCGGTGCAGCTTGCGATCTATTCCGACACGCTGCAGAGCTTCAGGTTGGCGGCGCAGGGCAAGACGCAGGGCCGGCAGCCGCCCGAGGCGCTGCGCCAGCGCATCGACACCTACTTCGACCCGCTGCCGTTCTGGTATGCGCCGCTGGAAGAAGCGGCCACCGATCTGGCGGCGTTTCCGCTGAACGCCATCACCCAACGGCCGATGGCGATGTACCACTCCTGGGATTCGCAGAACGCGTGGCTGCGGCAGATTCACAGCCACAACTATCTGCATGTCAACCCGGGCACGGCGCGCAACGCCGGCATCGAAGACGGCGGCTGGTGCTGGGTCGAAAGTCAATGGGGCAGGGTGCGCTGCATGCTGCGCTACAGCGAAGCGGTCGAGCCCGGCACGGTCTGGACCTGGAACGCGATCGGCAAGGCCGACGGCGCCTGGCAACTGGCGCCGGGCGCCGATGAGGCGCGCAAGGGCTTCCTGCTGAACCACCTGATCTCCGAAGAGTTGCCGATGGCCGGCAGTGCGTCCGGAACCATCAGCAATTCCGACCCGGTCACCGGGCAGGCGGGCTGGTACGACGTTCGCGTGCGGATTCGTCCGGCTGCGCCCGAGGCTGCCGACCAGAGTTTCCCGCAGACGTCGACGATGCCCGCTGTGCCGGGTGTGAAGGGCCGGGGCACTGACTCGGTGGCCTATTTCGCCGGGGCAAGCCGCGCGAACGACGAGGGGCAATCATGATTCGCTGGCTGCAGGATCTGTTGCAATCGAACGCGGTGGCCGAAGCCCCCGCACGGTCGGCGCCGGCACCGTTCAAGGCGCCTTCCAACGAACGGGCCGAACCCGGTGAGACCCTGGCGATCCAGCTCGCGCTGGTGATCGACTTGAATGTGTGCGTCGGCTGCCATGCCTGCGTCACTTCGTGCAAGGAATGGAACACCTCGGGCTCGGCTGGCCCGCTGGTCGACGAACGTGCTTACGGCAAGTCGCCCACCGGCACCTTCTTCAACCGCGTGCAGACCTACGAAGCGGGCGAATTTCCGAACACCGAAACCATTCACTTTCCGAAGAGCTGCCTGCACTGCGAAGACCCGCCGTGCGTGCCGGTATGCCCCACCGGTGCCAGCTACAAGCGCAAGGCCGACGGCATCGTGCTGGTGGACTACGACAAGTGCATCGGCTGCAAATACTGCGCCTGGGCCTGCCCTTACGGCGCCCGCGAGATCGACGAAGCGCGCCAGGTGATGACCAAGTGCACGCTGTGCGTCGACCGCATCCACGACCCGCAACTGGCGCCGGAAGACAGGAAGCCGGCTTGTGTCAAAGCCTGCCCGACCGGCGCGCGCTTGTTCGGCGACGTGAAGGACCCGAACTCCGATGTGTCGAAGGCGATCCGCGAACGCGGTGGCTATTCGTTGATGCCGGAATGGGACACCAAGCCCGCCAACCAGTACCTGCCACGGCGCAAGACCGAAGTCGTCGGTGACACGCCGCGGAGCACGCCATGAACCCGGCGTTCTCGGTGGTTCTCTTCACCACCATCAGCGGCGCCGCGCAGGGCCTGTTGGTGGCGCTGGCGCTGGCGATGCTGGCCGGCGTGCCGCTGGCGGGTGGCTTCGTCAGCGCTGCGCTGATCCTTTCAGAAGTGATGCTGGCGGTCGGCTTGGGTGCGTCTTTCGCCCACCTCGGCCGGCCGGAACGCGCCTGGCGTGCGGTGTTGATGTGGCGCACCTCCTGGCTTTCACGCGAAGTGATCGCGCTGCCGGCTTTCATGGCGGTGGTGGCGCTGTGGTGGTGGTTGCTGCGCCAGGGTATCGACACGCCGTGGCTGCCGGTTGCGGTGATCGTGCTGGCCGCCGTGCTGTGGGTCTGCACCGGCATGATCTACGCCTGCCTGCGGTTCATTCAGGAATGGGCACAGCCGTTGACGTTGGTGAATTTCGCGCTGATCGGTTTGTCATCGGGACTGATCCTGACCAGCGCACTGGCAGCCTGGGCTGGTGAGGTGCCGCTGCTGCGCGTGGCCGGGCCCGCCGCAGTCTTGTTGACGCTGCTGGCGCTGGCGACAAGGCTGCTGGCGCTGCGCCACAACGCGCAGTTGAAGCACAAGTCTGATCTACACAGCGCCACCGGCATCCGCACGCCGAAGCTGGTGCAGAAGTCGATGGGCATGACCGGTGGGTCTTTCAACACGCGCGAGTTCTTTCACGGCCGCACGCTCGCGGTATTGCAGCAGGTGAAGTGGGCGCTGGTGGTCTTCGGCTTCGTGTTGCCGGTGCTGCTGGCGCTGTGGGGCCTGGTCAGCGCCACGACATGGCCCTGGCTGCTGGCGGTGCTGAGCCAAGTGCCGGGCCTGCTGGCCGACCGCTGGTTCTTTTTCGCGCAGGCCAAACACCCGCAGAACTTGTATTACCAAGTCGTCAGTTGAGCCCCCAAGCTCACTTGCGTTCGCTGCCCCCCAAGGGGAATGCTCCGCCTGCGGCCCGGCGAAGCCGGATCTGGCGGGAAGCTTGATTGCGTGGCTGCGTCGCGATGGCCGTGAGTAGCTTGTTTCGGATGGCAGACTGCGCGCTGCAGAATCGACGCTGATGTTCGCTACGCTGCTGTCACGCGCCTTCGGGCCCTGGGTGCGGGATGTCGACCGCAGCAGTCTGCGGGCCGACGCCGTGGCCGGGATGCTGGGTGCGTTGCTGGTACTGCCCCAGGGCATCGCTTTCGCGTCGCTGGCGGGGCTGCCGCCCGAGTACGGGCTCTACACCGCGATCGTGCCGTGTGTGGTGGCGGCGCTGTTCGGGTCCAGCCGGCATGTGGTGTCGGGCCCCACCAACGCCAATTCGCTGGCCTTGTTCGCGACGCTGGCACCGCTGGCCGCCGTCGGCTCGCCTGACTACATCCAGCTTGCGCTGGCGGTCACCGTGCTGGTCGGCCTGATGCAATTCCTGATTGGCGCCCTGCGTCTCGGAACGCTGGCCAACTTCATCTCGCCTTCGGCACTGCGCGGCTTCATGACCGGTGCGGCGCTTTTGATCGTGGTCCATGCGCTGACCGATCTGATGGGTTTGCCGGCGCCAGCGCAGCACGGGACTGCGAAGCTACTGGCGCACATCGGCGCCAACCTGTCCGGCGTTCAGATCTCGGCCATGGCAGTCGGGGCGCTGACTTTTGCCGCGACCCTTGCGCTCAAGCGCGTCTGGTCGCGCGGCCCGTTCATGTTGGTGGGGCTGGCCATCGGCACCGCACTGGCAGCGGTGTTCAACCGCTTCGGCAGCGGCTGGCGTCTGAGCGACGTGGCCGTGATCGGACCGATCCCGCCGATCGTGCCGCACTTTCACTGGCCCGGCGTGGCGTTGACGAGCCTGCCCGATTTGCTGTCGATCGCCTTCGCGCTGACCATCGTCGCGCTCGGCCAGTCGATCTCGATCGCCAAGGCGGTGGCGGTGCGCTCCGGCCAGGCGATCGACACCAACCGCGAGTTCCGCGGCCAAGGTTTGTCGAACCTGGTGGGCGGCTTCTTCTCGTCGTATGTGTCCTGCGGTTCGCTCAACCGCTCGATGCCGAACCTGGAAGCCGGCGCCCGCACGCCATTGGCCGGCGTGTTCGCATCGGCCTGGCTGCTGCTGCTGATCGCTTTTACGTCGAAGTTGCTGGCGATGATCGCCATGCCTGCGATCGCCGCATTGCTGGTGCTGGTGGCCTGGTCGCTGCTGGACATCGCCGGCTGGCAGCGCTTGTGGCGCGTCAGCCGGCAGGACTTCGCGATTGCATTCGCGACCGCCTTCGCCACCCTCACGATCCGCATCGAGATGGCGATCCTGCTGGGCACGATCCTGTCACTGGTGAGCTACCTGCACCGCACGTCCAAGCCCTTCATCCGCGTGATGGGTTTCGACAGCGCCTCGAAAGACCGGCCTTTCGTGGTGATGGCCGATGTGGCCGCGCCGCTGGACGAATGCCCGCAGTTGAAGATGGTGCGGATGGAAGGCGAGGTCTACTTCGGCGCCGTGCCGCATGTCAGCGAACATCTGGAGCAGTTTCGCCGTGGTGCCGACGCGCACCGCAACCACCTGCTGGTGATGGCCAAGAGCATGAACTTCATCGACGTGCCGGCAGCCGAGATGTGGCAGTCGGAAATGACGCGGCGCCGTGCCGCTGGAGGCGACTTGTACTTCCACCGACCGCGCCCGCCGGTGGTGGCGCTGTGGCAGCGTATCGGCTTCACCCAGGAACTGGGCGCCGACCATGTCTTCGACAGCAAGCGCGTGGCTATTACCAGCATCTTCGATCGGCTGGATCGCACCATCTGCAGCACCTGCACCGTGCGGGTGTTCGAGGAATGCAAGTCGCTGCCCGAGCCATTGAATGCCGGCGCCGCCGTTGCGCAAGACAAGGCCGAAGACAGCGCTGCCGAAACCGGCACCCGCACCGCTGACGCCATCGGCACCGAAGGTCAGCGCGAAGGCATGTCCTTGGGCCCGTAGACCAGCGAGACCAACGCGTCGGGGTCGATCGGGCGCATCGTGCGGTCCCAGGCCTCCCAGTCGGTGCGCATCCGGTCGAGCCGGGCGGGCTCGTTGGCAGCGCGATTGGCGCGCTCGCGGGCGTCGGCTTCGACGTCGAACAGGTATTCGTGTTCGTCGACCTTCAGGTACTTCCAGCGGCCGATGCGCATGGCACGCTGTTGGCGGTGCTTCATGCGCCAGTGCATCGGGCGCTCGAAGGTGTGCGCCGGGTCGGCCAGCGCCGGCTGCAGGTCGACGCCGTCGAGCGGGTGGGCCGGGTCGGCTGCAACGCCCGCGGACGCCAGCATCGTCGCGGTCCAGTCCATCGTCAGGTGGTGCTGGGTGCTGACGCCGCCGCCGCCGATTTGCTTCGGCCAGCGCGAGATCGCCGGCACGCGGATGCCGCCTTCGGTCAGGTCCATCTTGCCGCCGACCAGCGGCCAGTTGTCGCTGAAGCGCTCGCCGCCGTTGTCGCTGGTGAAGACCACCAGCGTGTCGTCGCCGATGCCACCGCCGTCCAATGCGGCCAGCATGCGGCCGATGCCTTCGTCCATCTCGCGAACCATCTGGTGGTAGATGTCGACCGAGCCGCCGTCGAGGTGGCCGAGCCGGGCGCCCGTCATCGGGGGTGTGGCCGGCGCGTCGCGCGTTTCCCAAGGCCAGTGCGGCGCGGTGTAGTGCAGGCTCAACAGGAAGGGCTGATGGTCGGCGGCACGGGCCTGCACATAGTCCACCGCCCGGTCGCTCAGCAGGTCTGTCAGGTAGTGGCCCTGGTGGTCGACCCGCACGCCGTTTTCGAACAGGTCGATATCCCCGGCCCGGTCCAGATGGCTGAAGTAGCTGATGCCGCCCGACAGCGGGCCGATGTGCTCGTCGTAGCCACTCAGGAGCGGGCCGAAGTGCGGCGGGTAGCCCAGGTGCCACTTGCCGATCAACGCGGTGCGGTAGCCGGCGGCTTTCAACATCGACGGCAACGTCGGGTGGGCGGGCGGCAGGCCGACCGTGGTGCTGCCGTAGAAACGCGCGGTCATAGGCTCTTCGGCGGCGCCGCGCAGCCGGTACTGGTAGCGCCCGGTCATGAGCGCGAAACGGGTCGGCGAGCACACCGGCGAATTCGAATAGGCCCGCGTGAAGCGCAAGCCCTGTGCCGCCATGCGGTCTAGCGCTGGTGAGATATGGGG
>JALYUN010000334.1 GCA_030853725.1 Pseudomonadota bacterium
AAGCCGATGCACCCGGGGCGCAGCGGGGTCAGGCAATCCCGGCGTCCATGTGTTTGATGGACTCGTGCGGGTGGCTCTGCACCTTGTCCTTGTGGCGCACCACCTGGCGGTCCAGGTTGTGCATCAGCTGGTCGATGGCGGCGTACATGTCTTCGGCGCACTGCTCGACGAAGATGTCCCGGCCCTTGACATGCAGCGTGACCTCGGCTTTGTGGCGACGCTCTTTCTCCTTCTGCTTTTCGATGCTGAGCAGCACTGTCACGTCCACGACCTGGTCGAAGTGCCGTGTGACGCGGTCGAGCTTGTTCATCACGTACGCTCTGAGCGCCGGGGTGACATCGAGGTGATGTCCGCTGATCGTCAAGTTCATCGAGAACCTCCTTGGCAGGATCGAAGTGAATGCCGACGGTCGACCCGTCGGCGGCGGGAAGGCGAGAAGTGGAGTGGCTGCGGCGATTTGGGCTGGCGCACGTCGCGAACGAGGCTGCTGGATGGGGGTCCGGGGGCTGGATTCGGGTGCAAGGCGCAGACCGCGAGCCGCTCCAAAGAAGACAAGCGTGCGGCTGCCGGTCGGTTCCAGTGTGCACCGGTTGGCACGCGATGACAAGCAATCGGCCGGCCGCTTTCGAGGTGGCCCGCGTGATGAAATCGTCACTTGTGAATTCGAAGCCGGCGCGGGCCCACCGCCGCACCGGGCCGCGACCGCTTTTGCGACCACTGCCGCCGAGGAACCGAGGCATGCGCCACCCCGCCCCGCTGTTGATACGCAATGCCACGTTGCCCGACGGCCGCAGCGGCATCGACCTGTTGTCCGTCGAAGGCCGCATCGCAGCCCTGGACCACGGCCTGCCCGCCCCTGAAGGCGCCGAGAGCATCGACGCTGCGGGCTGGCTGCTGAGCCCGCCTTTCGTCGACGCCCATTTCCATCTGGATGCCACGCTGAGCCACGGTTTGCCCCGGGTCAACGCCAGCGGCACCCTGCTCGAAGGGATTGCCTTGTGGGGCGAGTTGAAGCCGCTGCTGACCGAGGCGGTCATCGCCGAACGCGCTTTGCAATATTGCGACTGGGCAGTGGCGCGCGGGTTGCTGGCGATTCGCTCGCATGTCGACATCTGCGACGACCGCCTGCTGGCGGTGCGCGCGCTGCTGGACGTCAAGCGCCGCGTGGCGCCCTATCTGGACCTGCAACTGGTGGCCTTCCCGCAAGACGGACTGCTGCGCGACCCCGGCGCGCTCGCCAACCTGAAGCGGGCGCTCGATCTGGGGGTGGATGTGATCGGCGGCATCCCGCACTTCGAGCGCACCATGGAAGAAGGCGCGCGCAGCGTACAGATCGTCTGCGAGATGGCCGCCGAACGCGGGCTGCCGGCAGACCTGCATTGCGACGAAAGCGACGACCCGCTGTCGCGCCACATCGAGACCCTGGCCTTTCACACGCATCGGCTCGGGCTGCACGGGCGCGTCACCGGGTCGCACCTGACGTCGATGCACTCGATGGACAACTACTACGTGTCGAAGCTGCTGCCGCTGATTGCCGAGGCCGGCGTGCATGCGGTGGCCAACCCGCTCATCAACATCACGCTGCAGGGCCGCCACGACACCTATCCGAAGCGCCGCGGCATGACCCGCGTGCCCGAGCTGATCGCCGCCGGCGTCAACGTCGGCTTCGGCCAAGACTGCGTGATGGACCCCTGGTATGCGCAAGGCTCGGCCGACATGCTGGAAGTGGCCTCGATGGGCCTGCATGTGGCGCAGATGACCTCGTCGGCCGGACAGCGCCAATGCTTCGACGCGGTCACCGTGAACAACGCCCGCATTTTGGGATTGTGCGATTACGGCCTCGCGCCTGGATGCAAGGCCGACTTCGTGCTGCTGCAGGCGCGCACGCCGGCCGAAGCGATCCGGCTGCGCGCAGCCCGGTTGCTGGTGGTGCGCGGTGGCGCAGTGGTCTCGCGCATGGCGCCGTCGCAGGCGTCTCTGAACCTGCCTGGCCGGCCGCAAGTCGTGGATTTCACACGACACCCGCCGCCGGAGAGGCCAGGGGCCGGTCGCTAGAATCATTTGATAACAGGGCAAGGCGAGGCAAGGGCAAGATGAAACTGATCGGGTCGTTGACCAGCCCCTACGTGCGCAAGGTACGTGTGGTGATGGCCGAGAAGAAACTGGACTTCCAGTTCGCGCTCGAAGATGTCTGGGGCAGCGACGCGATGCTCAAGAGCAACCCGCTCGGCAAGGTCCCTTGCCTGGTGATGGAGGGCGGCGAAGCGGTCTTCGATTCGCGCGTGATCGTCGAGTACCTCGACACCTTGTCGCCGGTGGGCAAGCTGATCCCGCCGCCGGGCCGCGAGCGCACCGAGATCCGCACCTGGGAAGCGCTGGCCGACGGCGTGCTGGACGCCAGCATCCTGGCGCGGATGGAAGCCAACTGGGCCGGCCGCACCGACGGCCAGCGGTCGCAAGCCTGGATCGACCGCCAGATGAGCCGTGTCACCGCTGCGTTGCGCGCGATGAGCCAGGGTCTGGCCGACAAGCCGTTCTGCGCCGGCAACAGCTTCACCCTGGCCGACGTGGCCGCGGGTTGCGCGCTTGGGTATCTGGAGTTCCGATTCCCGCACCTGGACTGGCGCGGCGACCATGCCAATCTGCAGCGTTTGTACGAAAAACTGGCCATGCGCCAGAGCTTCATCGACACCGCACCGCCGACCGCCTGATTTACGCGGCGAAGAAGCGGCGCAGCGCATCGGCGGTTGGCCCGGGCAGTTCCTCGGCAATGAAATGCCCTGCCGGGCGGCTTGTCGCTGCCGCCATAGCCACGCAGGTCGGGCAGCACCAGCTCGAACGCGTCTCCATCGAACGTTGTTAGGGCCTCGCTACACTGGCGCCCCCTCCGCGTTCATGCTCGCCCACCCAGTTCCCCATCGATGACTTCGGTCGGCCTCGTCACGCCGCAGCAGATGCAATTCGACGACCCGCTGCCGCTCAAGAGTGGGGCGGTGCTGCAGGTGTACACGCTGGCCTTCGAGACATACGGCACGCTCAACGCTGAGCGAAGCAACGCGGTGCTGGTGTGCCATGCGCTCAACGCCGGACACCATGTCGCCGGCACCGATGCCGAAGGCAACATCGGCTGGTGGGACAACTTGGTGGGCCCCGGCAAGCCACTGGACACCGAGCGCTTCTTCGTGATCGGGGTCAACAACCCCGGTTCGTGCTTCGGCTCCACCGGGCCGATGCATGAGAACCCTGCCACCGGCCGCATCTGGGGTGCCGACTTTCCAGTGATGACGGTCGAGGACTGGGTCGACGCGCAAGCCCGGCTGCTG
This sequence comes from Pseudomonadota bacterium, assembly GCA_030853725.1. Taxonomy (GTDB): domain Bacteria; phylum Pseudomonadota; class Gammaproteobacteria; order Burkholderiales; family Burkholderiaceae_C; genus Rubrivivax. The sequence goes on from JALYUN010000334.1 coordinate 3,324, forward strand.
ACCCGGCTCGGCATCGACAAACTTGCTGCGGTGGTCGGCGGCAGCCTGGGTGGCATGCAGGCGCTGGCGTGGGCGCTGCGCCACCCCGCGCGTGTGGCGCACTGCGTGGCGGTGGCCACCGCGCCGAACTTGTCGGCACAGAACATCGCCTTCAACGAAGTTGCGCGCCGCGCCATCGTCACCGACCCCGACTTCCACGAGGGCCACTATCTGGTGCATGGCACCGTGCCGCGGCGCGGCTTGCGAGTGGCGCGGATGATCGGCCACATCACCTACCTGTCGGATGACGCGATGGACGAGCGTTTCGGCCGCCAGTTGAAAGCCGCCGCGCTGGCCTACGACACGCAGGCGGTCGAGTTCCAGGTCGAGAGTTACCTGCGCCACCAGGGCGACAAGTTCAGCGCCTATTTCGACGCCAACACCTACTTGCTGATCACACGCGCGCTCGACTACTTCGACCCGGCGCTGGCGCACGGCGGCAACCTGGCGCGCGCCTTGGTAGCCGCTGCGGATGTGCGCTTCCTGGTCGTCAGCTTCAGCACCGACTGGCGCTTCTCGCCAGCGCGTTCACGCGAACTCGTCAAGGCGCTGGTCGACAACCGCATCCATGTCAGCTATGCCGAGATCGACGCACCGCACGGCCACGACGCCTTCCTGCTGGAAGACCCGCGCTATCACGGCACGATGCGGGCGTATTTCGAGGGCATCGTCTCGGGCCGAGCGCCGGGCCGCTCCCAAGCCGGCCCGGTCCCCTCGGGGGACCGACCGCCGTACCCGGCGGGCGAGGGGCCCATGTCAAGCCGAGCGCCGGGCCGCTCCCGAGCCGGCCCGGTCCCCTCGGGGGACCGACCGCCGTACCCGGCGGGCGAGGGGCCCGTGATATGAGCGAGAGGGGCGATCTCGAAGTCATCGCGAGCCTGGTTCCCGAAGGCAGCCGCGTGCTCGACCTGGGCTGTGGCGACGGCCGGCTGCTGGCGCACTTGCGCGACCACAAATCTTGCAGCGGCTACGGCATCGAAATCAGCGACGCCAATGTGCAGGCCTGTGTGCAGCGCGACGTCAACGTCATACAGCTCAACCTGGACGAAGGCTTGACGCTGTTCGACGACCGCAGCTTCGACGTGGTGCTGCAACTCGACACGCTGCAACACCTGCGCAACACCGAACGGATGCTGCGCGAGACCGCCCGCGTAGGGCGCATCGGCATCGTCAGCTTCCCGAACTTCGCCCATTGGCCGAACCGGCTGCATGTGATGGCCGGACGCATGCCGGTGACGCGCGCGCTGCCCTACCAGTGGTACGACACGCCGAACATCCGCGTTACAACCTTCGCCGATTTCGAACTGCTGGCGCAGCGCTGCGGGCTGTCGGTTAGCGACCGCTTTGGCCTGCAGGCCGGCCGAATGGTGCGACGTTGGCCGAACCTGCGTGCCAGCATGGCGGTGTTCCGCTTCGAGCAAGCCTGAAGGGTCGAGCCCATAGCGGGCTCGTGACTCAGGCCGTGGGTAGCCACAGCGTGAAGGTGGAGCCGACGCCTTCGCCGCTGGCAGCACTGACATGGCCCCCCATCGCTTCGGCCAACTCCAGGCTCAGCGCCAGACCGAGGCCGGTGCCGGCCACCGGCCCGCGCGCCGCGCCGAGTCGCTCGAAGGGCTTGAACAGCCGCGCGATCTGCTCGGCGCTCAAGCCGGGGCCGCTGTCGCTGAACGCAATCGCCACCTGATCGCCCTCGGTCTGAGCCGAGATCCGGACCCAACCGCCGCGGCGGTTGTATTTGATGGCGTTGGACAGCAGGTTGGCCAGGATCTGCGTCAGCCGCCTGCGGTCGGCGCGCACCGCAAGGGTGTCGGCTACCGTGCTCACGTCGACCTGCACCCCGGCTTCGCCGGCGGCGCCGGACAGCATCGCCAGCACCGTCTGCAGCGCCGCAGTCACCACGATCGGCTCGGCATCGACCTGCAACTGACCGCTTTGCAGGCTCGACAGCGCCAGCACGTCGTCCATCAGCGCCAGCAGGTGGCGCCCACCCTCCAGCACCTGCGCTGTCCAAGACAACTGGCGCGGACCGTCGCCGGGCTCCATCTCCAGCAGTTGCGCGAAACCGAGGATGGCATTCAGCGGGGTTCGCAGCTCATGGCTCACGCGCGATAGGAACTGCGACTTGGCGCGGTCGGCGGCGGCGGCGCGGTCGCGCTCGGCCCGCAGTGCGTCGGTCTGCCGCTGGTCGGTCACGTCGGTGTGGGTGCCGACCATGCGCAGCGCCTTGCCGCTGGCGTCGCGGCTGATCACGACGCCGCGCGATCGGATGCACTTCCAGCTTCCGTCGACGCAACGCACCCGGTATTCGCCGACATAGGCCGGCGTCAGCCCTGCCACGTGGTCGGCTCGGGCTCGCTCCACCGCAGGCAGGTCGTCAGGGTGGGCCGATCGCTCGAACGTGGTTGGGCGCCCGGTCCAGGCTTTCTTCGCGTAGCCGAAAAGCGCACGGCACTGCGCCGAAAGCTCGATCCGGTCTTTCTCCAGGTGCCAGTCCCAGACTCCGTCGCCGGTGCTTTCCAGCGCGCTTTTCCAGATCTCGCTGTTCTCACGCAAGGCTTCTTCGGCGTGCTTGCGGGCGGTGATGTCGACGATCAGGCCGACCCGCACCTTCTGGCCGTCTTCAGTTGGCGCCGGCGCGCTGATGAGCTGAATCCACTTCTGCTCGCCGCTGTCCAGCACCACGCGCGATTCGGTCTGCAACGGCTCGCTCTGCTGCACGCTGCTGGTGGTCTCAGCTTGCAGCCGGTCGCGGTCTGCCGGGTGGCGCAAGCGGTGCAGCGCATTGCCGTCGGCCAGCAACTGTTCCGGCTCCAGCCCGAACAGCGCGCGCACGCCGGGGCTGACGAAGCTCATGTGGCGGTTGTTGGCAGCATCAACGACCGTGCGGTAGATCATGCCGGGCACCAGTTCGAGGATCTCCTGCAGATGCTGCTGGCTCTGGCGCAGCGCCTCGCGGGCGAGCACGCGGTCGGTGATCTCCTCGATCGTGCCTTCGAAGTACAGCATGCGGCCCTGCTCGTCCAGCACACGGTGCGCGTTTTCGCTGACCCAGATGCGCTCGCGCGTCTTGTAGCGGTAGACCTCGGACTCGAAGCCCACGACGGTGCCGTCGCGCTCCAGCAGCCGCAGGAATTCGGTTCGCCGGCCGGGTTGTACGTACCACTGGCTGTCCAGATCGATCGTACAAAGAAGTTGCTCGGCTTCATCGTCGAAGCCGTTCAACTGCACCAGCGCCGGGTTGGCGCGAATCTGCCGGCCGTCGGACGCCACGCGGTAAGCGCCGATCGGCAGGAAGCGGAACAGGCTGTCGAAGTGGTTGTGGCTGGCCGGCATGGCGTCGTCATCGGCCCCGCGTTGCCGTGGGCTCAATCCAGCGTGATTTCGGTGCGAACGGTGCCGGCCCGGTCGGCGGTGGCGGTCAGCGTGATCGCCGCGCCACGCAGGCCGCTCACCACCCATTCGACGACCGCACGATCGGCGGTGATCTCGCGGCTGGGCAAGAAGGCCTGCTGCGACGACTTCGGCGCGTGGCCTTCCAGGTGCGAACCGATCTCGCGTTCACGACCACTGATCAAGGTCGCGCCATCCGGTAGGTGAATCTGGAACACGGTGCCGCGCGCGGTCTTGCGTTCCAGCGCGCGCTTGGTCACGTAGGCCGGCAGGTAGCCGCTGTTGGCGACCGCGAAGCGCACCCGCCAGGTGTCGTTGCCCAGCGCCCGCACCTCGGCCCTCAGCACCTCCAGCTTCGGCAGCGACAGCGCGATCTGCATCAGCCAGCTCGGGAATCTTGCAGCTTCGCGTTCACGCAGTTCGGGTGGCGGGTTGCGCCAGTAGTTCATCTTGTCCCAGCCGCCGAGCTCGATCATGCCCAGTTGCGGATGTTGAAACGCATACCAGTCCACGTGCGCCTTGCCGCCGCACTGCTGATCGCTCCACTTCAGCAGCTTCAGATCGTCTTCGGGCGGGTGCTCGCGGTACCAGTCGATCCACTTGTATTCGGTGATGCCGGCTTCCTTGTTCGGCGCCCAGATCTCCACCACCCAGAACAGCGCACCCAAATGTTCATAGACCCAGTCCTGGGTGCCACTGATGACCTGCTTCGGGTGGTACTTGAACTCGTGCCAGATGCTGACCGCCGGGTAGCCGGTGATCTTCTCGCCCAGCGCCGAAAAGCGTTTGATGAGCCACAGATCTTCCGGCGTCATGTCGTCGTCGCTCTGCGTGCCCATCGGCCGCAGGATCACGCCGCTGTGGGTGTGGAAGCTGACGGCCGCGCCGATGTTCGGGTGGCGGGTGATGAAGTCCACCATCGCCCGCACTTCGGGCTCACTCGTCGGGTAGGGGCCGGCGCCGCTCTGCTCGTATTCCTGGCGCCACCCGGTCGGAAAGTTGCGATTCAGGTCCAGGCCTTCGCGGTCGGGGTTGGCGGTGATGCGGATGCCGTCGAAGTGCTTCAACGTGCCTTCGGGCATCACACGGAAATACTCGCCGCCGAAGTCACCGGGTTCGCGCGCCACCAGCAACCGCGGCTCTTGCGCGTGCTTCTTGTAAGGGCCGTGCGGGTCCGCAATGCGCATCTGCAGCATGCGTCCGTCGCCGTCCACGTCCTCTGTGGTCAGCCCATCCACCGGTTCTTCGTCGTAGGGGTAGGGCCGCGTCGATGAGCGGATGTGCCGCGGCTTGTCGGCCAGCGCCAGTTCGGCACCGTCGGGGTTCAGCCGCGGCACCATGTAGACCACGCGGGTGTCCAGCAGTTCTCGCACCGCGGCGTCGTCTTCTTCAGACGGTGCACCAGCCGCGCCATAGCCGCTGACCAGTTTGTGCAACCAGTAGAGGCAGGCGGTGCTGGCGGTGAGCTCGGCAGCGTGGATGTTGCCGTCGATCCAGAACGCGGGCTTGTCGGTGTCGTCGCCGGTGGTGGTGTTGCCGATGGTCAGGCACCAGATGTCGCGGCCTTCGTGGCTCTTGCCGATCGAATCCAGCTTGATCAGATGCGGTGCCGCGGCGGCGTAGTCCTGCAGCAGGCGGGTCAGCTCGGCATAGCGGTAGAACTGGTCGAAGCGCGGAACGGGAATCGGGGTCATGGCTCGGGGCAGTCGACTGGGAAGCCGGATGCTAATCCGCAGCCCGCAGCCCGCTGTCGCAAGCCCTCAGTCGCCCTTGAACAGCCCCTGGAAGCAGCGCGATACGGGCAAGATCTCGGGTCGGTCACGCAAGCGCAGAGGCATCTGACCTTCGTCGGTGCGCACCGCGCTGTCGATGTGGCGGTGGTTGACGATGACCGAGCGATGCACTTGCCAGAACACGGCCTCGTCCAGTTGCGCCACCAGTTCTTTCAGCGGCCGGCGGATCAGCGCATCGCCATTGGCATGCATGACGCGGGTGTAGCGGGCGTCGCTTTCGAGGTAGACGACGGCGTCGGTGCAGATCAGCCGCACCTCGCGGCCTACGCTGGCTTGCAGCACGTCCAGCTTGCGGGTCGGGCGCGCAGCCGTGCCGCCAGGTCGTCGAGCGTGGCCTGCCAGGGCATGGAAGCCGCGACTGCGCGAGCGCGCAGTCGCGCCACGGTCTGCGCCAACCGTGTCGGGCCGACCGGCTTTTGCAGGTAGTCGATGGCGCCGGCTTCAAAGGCCGTCAGCGCGTATTCGTCGTAAGCCGTCACGAGCACCACTTGCGCCTTGTCGCCGGCGCGCTTTGCGACGTCGATGCCGGTCAGGCCCGGCATGCGGATGTCCAGGAAGCACAACGTCGGCTCGTGTTCCAGAAAGGCGTCCCAGGCGTCGACACCGTTGCTGGCGGTTGCGACGACCTGCAGTTCGGGTCAGGCCGTGCGCAAGGCGGCCAGCAGTTGTTCGCGCGGAGCTTCCTCGTCGTCGGCGACCAGGGCGCGGGTCGGAACGTTCACGTCGTTGTCCAAGGGAGTTGCAGCTGGGGCCGGCAACCGCCGTCGGCTCGGGCTTGCAGCGTCAAGCCAGCGTTGCCGCCGTGCGCCAGTGCCAAGCGTTCGCGGATGTTGGCCAGGCCGATGCCGTCTTTCAGTTCGGCCGGTAGCCGGGCGCCGTCGTCGTCGACGCGGAAGGTGACCCGACTGCCCTCGACCCGCCCGCGCAACGCGACGTGCCCGCCGACGAGTTTCGGCTCCACGCCATGCACCACGGCGTTTTCCACCAGCGTCAGCAGCAGGCCGGGCGGCAGGCGGGCGCGGCGGGCATCGTCACTCACGTCGATCTGCCAGCGCAGCCGCTCGCCCATGCGCGCCTGCATCACTTCCAGGTAGCGCTGCACCGCCAGCAGTTCGTCGGCAGCCGGCAGTTCGGCGTGTTGGAACAGCGGCAACGTAGCGCGCAGGTAGCCGGTCAGCGCGGCCAGCAACGGTGCGGCGCGGGCGTGGCCGGTCTGTACCCAGTGCTGCGCCGAGGCCCAGGTGCTGAACAGGAAGTGCGGCTCGATTTGCGCCGTGGCCAGGCGGCGCGCCATCTCGATCGAGCGGGCGCTCTCGGCCTGTCCGCGCAGTCGGCCTTCGATTTGCGAAGAACGCCAGATGACCAGAAACCACAAGCCCGTCAGCAACACGAATGCGCCGCCGGCGAGCACCGATGTCACGGCGATCCGGTCCTGCGGCTCGGCATTCGCCATTGGATGCCGACCGCCGGGCCGAACAGCAACAACGAGCTTGCGACCATGACCCCCATGAGCGGTTTGCGCCACGGGTTGCGCCACAGGTAGCGGGAGCCCTGCCAACCAGCAACCCTCAGCGCGACCATTGCGGCGCTGGCGCGGGCGGTCTGCTCCGGTGGCAGCAACTGCAACACAGCATAGCAAGCGAAGCCGAGATTGATTCCCACGACCGCACCCAGCGTGGCGCTCGGTGAATCGCTGCCTGCGCGCGCCATCTCGTCTGGCGGGTCGACGGCAGGGCGGCGGTTGCGAACGGCTGCCATCGGCGTCCGAATGGCAGCCGCAATCAACCCAGGCAAGGCCCCGCCGCCACCGCGCGCCCACCGACGAACACCCGCAATTCGCCGCTTTGCATCTCTTGCCAGTCCTCACCGGCAGTCAGCGGCTCGGTCGCGATCACCGCCACGCGGTCGTTCGGCGTCGTCAACGCCGCGAAGTTCACCGACAGGTCCTCGTCGGCCAACTGCGCTGCGCCGAACGGCGCCTCCCGTTCCAGCGCATACAGCTTGGTCGAGCAATGCGCCCAAAGAGCCTGCCCGTTCGACAACAACACGTTGAAGGTGCCGAAGCGCGCCGGCTGCGGCAGCAATTCGCGCAGCGTGCGGCTCAACTCCTCCACTGTCGGCACGCTGGCGTGCGACTTGGCCAACTCCTGCATCAGCCAGCAGAAGGCGCGCTCGCTGTCGGTATCGCCCACCGGGCGGAAGGCGCCGTGCAGGCGTGGCGTGTAGCCCTTCAGGTCGCCGTTGTGGGCGAAGACCCAGTAGCGACCCCACAGCTCGCGCACGAAGGGGTGGCAGTTGGCGAGCGTGACGCTGCCGACCGTGGCCTTGCGAATGTGGGCGATGACCTGCTCGCTCTTGATCGGGTAGCGCTTGACCATCTGCGCCATCGGCGAGTCGCGGGCGCTGACGGGGTCGATGAAGTGGCGCAGGCCATGGCCTTCGAAGAACGCGATGCCGAAGCCGTCCTTGTGCTCGTCGGCGCGCGTGGCCAACCCCGCGAAGCTGAACATCACGTCGGTCGGGGTGTTGGCGTTCATGCCCAGCAGTTGGCACATCGGAATCAGCGCCTCATTCGGTCAGCAGCTTGCGTACGCCGCGCAGGCTGAAGAGGCGCCCGGGGTTCTGCGTTTCTTCCAGGATCGCAGAGAGCCGTTCGCGGATGCGTGCGCTGCGCCGCGCGCGCCAAACCACCACGTCGGCGATCCAGGGGTGGAAGTTGACGTGGCTGGCGGTCTCGTACAGGTCGAACTGCGGCTTCAGCGTCATCAATGCGGCTGCGTGGTCGGCGCGCACCGCGGCTTCGTCGTCGGCGCCGTTCAAGATGGCGTCGGCTGTCAGCAGGCCGGTTTCCAGCGCCTTGCCGATGCCTTCGCCGCTGAAGGCATAGGTGCTGCCGATGGCTTCGCCGGTGGCCAGCAGGCCGGGGCGCGACGGCTTTGCGCCCTGCAATGAACAGCGCAACGGCGCGCCTTTCAAGCCGCCCTGCATGCGGCCGTTGCGCACCAGCTCGCGTGCGGTCGGGTTCAGGTCGCAGAGGTCGTTGAACATCTGGCGCAGGTTCACGTCCTGCATCCGCCCTTTGCCCTTGTGTCGCCCGCTAGCTTGTTGCAGGTGGCTGCCGGTGAGGCCGGCGCCGATGTTGAAAAGGCCGCCGGGGCCCGGGAAGATCCAGCCGTAGCCGCCGCGCAGCCGGCCGTGCCAGATCATCTGCAGATGGCTGAAGTCGGCCGCCAAGCCGTCGTGTTGCACATAGGCGCGCAGCGCCACGCCGCTCGGGGTCTGGCGTTCACACAGGCCGGCGGCGATCATCGCCTGCGGCACCGCGCCGGTGGCCAGCACGACCCAGCGCGCGCGAATCTCGCAGATTTCGCGCGTGTTGCGGTCGCTTTGGAACTGCGCGCCGACCACGCGCTCGCCGGTCAGCAACGGCGCCACGAAGCGCAGCGGCGTCATCAGCCGCACGCCGGCCCGCTGCGCGTGCTGCACCAACAAATGGTCCAACACCTTGCGCGGCAGCACGGCGACGGTGCCGGGCACGTCGACCTGCCCGCCGCGCGGTGCCACGCAGCGCACGCCAGCGACGGGGATGGCCTGCGCCAGCACCTCGTCCAGCACGCCCAGGCGGCGCAGCGCGGCATGGGCGTCGGGAATCAGCGCGTCGCCGCAAATCTTGTCGCGCGGAAAGTCGTGCTGGT
>JALYUN010000350.1 GCA_030853725.1 Pseudomonadota bacterium
GCACGTCCCCGGGCGATTCAGCCACCACGGGCCGCTCCGCAGCCGCGGATTGCGACGTGGCCGCTGCGGCGCTGGTCACCGGCGCCACGAAGCGGAACCCGCGCCGCGGCACGGTCTGGATGAAGCGGCTCGCCTGCGGGTTGTCTTCAAGCGCACGTCGCAGGGTCGAAACCGTTTGGCTCAGGCTGTTTTCCTCGACCACCAGACCCGGCCAGAGGGCGGCCAGCAACGAATCCTTGTCGAGCAGCTGGCCCGGCCGCTCGACGAAGTACAGCAGCGCGTCGAAGTGCCGCGGCGACAGCGTCACCGGCTCGCCGCCCGGTGATCGCAGCTGGCGCTGCCCCTCGTCGAGCTCGAAATCGTGGAAGCGGTAGATCGGCATGGTCTGAATACTGAAGGATTCAACGAAGCGTCAGAGTCATTCAAGACTTCAGGGCGGGCAAAAGACAGAGTGTGATCGTCGGCGAAGGCGCCGGCCGCAACCAACCCGGAGACTTCATGAGCCCGATCAAGAACTGGAAATCCATGGCCATCGTCGGCGCTTCGAGCGTCGGCATGGCGCTCGTCATGCAGGCCTGTGGCGGGGGCAGCGACGCCCATGCGCAAAGCACCGTCACGCCCGATGCGATCGAGGGCTTGTGGCAGAGCAATGTCACGTTGAAAGACTGCGCCAGCGGCGCGACCGTGGGCGGCTTTCGGGGGCTGACGCTGTTTGCGCAGGGCGGCACGGCGCAGGCCGACAACGACACCCCTTCGGCAGGCAAAGGGCCGGCCATGGGAACCTGGACCAAGTCGGCCACCGGCGCCTACACGGTGAGCCTGCGTTTCTGGCGCTACACCGCGGCGGGACTGCCGGCGGGCCAACAGCGGCTGACGCGCAGCATCACGCTGGCGGCCGACGGCCAGACGCTCACGGCCACGATCTCGACCGAAGCGCTCGACACGGCGGATGTGGTCGTGCTGCGCGCGTGCGGCGTCGAAACCGGCGCCAAGATCGGCTGACTGCGGGCAACCGCAGGCAGTCTGCTCAGGCTGCGGGTTTCGTGCGCGGCACGCGGCCCATCAGATAGAACTCGTCGTTGGGCCGCATCGCGCTCAGGTTGGCGATGCGGTTCGACAGGCCGAAGAAAGCGGTGATGGCGCCGATGTCCCAGGCGTCCTCGTCGCCGAAGCCGTGCTCGCGCAACGCAGCGAAGTCGGCGTCGGTGATCGACTTCGAATCGCTGCAGACCTTCAGCGCGAACGCCAGCATGGCCTGCTGGCGCGGGCTGATGTCGGCCTTCAGCGGATTGACCGCGACCTGGTCGGCCACCAACGGTTGCTTTTCGTAGATGCGCAGAATGGCGCCGTGCGCCACCACGCAGTAGAGGCACTGGTTCACCGCCGAGGTGGCCACGATGATCATCTCGCGATCGCCCTTGGTGAGTGAGCCGGTGTCTTTCACCAAGAGCGCGTCGTGGTAGGCGAAAAAAGCACGCCATTCGGCCGGCCGGTGTGCCAGCGCCAGGAACACGTTGGGCACGAAGCCCGACTTCTCTTGCACCGCCAGGATGCGGCTCTTGATGTCTTCCGGCAGGTCTTTCAAATCAGGGACCGGGAAGCGCGAGATCGGATGGGTCGTCGTGGTCATGGGGATGGCTCCTTCAAGTGCGGAATTGAATGCCGTGCAGTCGGGCGTACAGGCCGCCAGCGGCCAGCAGTTCGGCGTGCGTGCCTTGCTCGACCATCTTGCCTGCATCCAGCACCACCACACGGTCTGCGTGTTCGATCGTCGACAGCCGGTGCGCGATCACGATCGTGGTGCGGCCTTGCATCAGCGTGTCGAGTGCGGCCTGCACCGCGCGTTCGGATTCCGAATCCAGGGCCGACGTGGCCTCGTCCAAAATCAGGATTGGCGCGTCTTTGCAGATGGCGCGCGCAATCGCCAGCCGTTGCCGCTGCCCGCCCGAGAGCTGGTTGCCGTTGTGGCCGATCAGGGTGTCCAGACCCTGCGGCAATGCTTCGGCGAAGGCCAGCAGGTTGGCACTGCGCAACGCTTCGACGACGGTTGCACGCGGTACATCGGCGCCGAGCGCCACGTTGGCCGCCACGCTGTCGTTGAACAGCACCACGTCCTGGCTGACGAGCGCGAACTGGTGTCGCAGCGCCGCGATGTCCCATTGCCCCAGCGGCACACCGTCGAGCGAAATGCTGCCGGAGGTGGGCTCCAGGAAGCGCGGCAGCAGGTTGGCGAGCGTCGACTTGCCGGCACCCGATGGCCCCACCAGCGCCACCGTCTCGCCCGCTCGCACCTGCAACGTCAGTTCTTCGATGGCCGGGGCTGCGTCGTCGCGGTAGCGCAGGCTGACCGCGTCGAAATCGATGTCGCCGCGGGCGCGCGCCGCGTGGTGGCTGCCGCCGGTTTCGGGTGGGCTCTGCTCGACCAGGTCGATGCCGCGTTCGACGGCAGCCAGCCCGCGTGTCACCGGCGCCATCACATCGGACAAATGCTTGATGGGCGAAACCAGCATCAGCATCGACGTGATGAAGGCCACGAAACTGCCGACCGTGGCGCCGCTGCTGCTGCTCTGCCACAAGGCCAGCGTCATCACCGCCGAGAGCGCGAAGGCCGACAGCATCTGCGTCACCGGCGTCATGCTGCCGCCGGCCACCACGGCCTTCATCATCAGGCGCCGCACCGCGCCGGCGCGTTCCAGGAAACGGCTCGACTGGCGTTCGGCAGCGCCGTGCAAACGCACGATGCGCCAGGCCAGTACGTTCTCTTCGACCACGTAGGCGAGCTCATCGGTGGCTTTCTGGCCGTCGATGGTGAGTGCGTGCAGGCGCTTGCCCAGGCGCCGCATCACCAGCGCCACCGCCGGGAACAACAGCCCGACGAACAGCGTCAACTGCCAGTTCAACCACAGCAGGTAGGCCAGCAGCGCCAGCAACGTCAGCGAGTCCCGCACCAGCGTCAGCAGCGCATTCACCAACAGCTGCACACCCGACTGCGCCTCGTAGACCAGGGTGTTGGTCAGGCTGCTGGCGGTGTGCTGGGTGTACAGCGCCGGCTGGGCCACCAACAGCCGCGTGAACATCGCCTGGCGCAGCTTGACGATGGCGTGGTTGGCGGTCCAGGCCAGCCCGTATTGCGACACGAAACCGGCGGCGCTGCGCACCGCGAACAAGCCGATGAAAGACACCGGCACGAACCACAAGGGCAGGGTCTGCTTGGCGAAGCCCTGATCAAGCAGCTTGCTCACCAGCGCCGGGATCATGGGTTCGGTCAGCGCGCTGATCAACGCGCCGATGGTGGCGGCGACCAGGCCGAGGCGGCTTTCCCGGATGTACGGCAGCAAGCGCGCAAAGCGCTGCAAGAGACTCGGCATCGGCGGATTATCGACGCGCACGGTGGGGCCGCTTCGGCTGCCACAAGGCGCTGCCTACAATGAAGCTCTGCCATGCCAGCGATCTTTGAATCTCCATGCCCTTGACCCCGGACCTCGATTCCTCACTGCAAGCAAGCCGCCCGCGGCGCCGGTTTCTGGCGTCGGTAGCCGGCGTCTGCGGCACGGTTGCCCTGCCGGCGCTGGCGCAGTTCAAGGTCGAGATCGCTGGCGTCGGCGCCACCCAGATTCCACTGGCGTTGGCGCCGTTTCGCGGCGACGCTGCCGGCGGCACCGCAGCGGTGTGGCAGATCATCGGCGCCGACCTGGAACGCAGCGGCCAGGTGCGCGTGCTGCCCACCACCGAAGCGCTGGACGAACGCAGCAGTGTCGATCTGACGCAGTGGAAAGGCCGCGGGGCGGATGCGTTGTTGGCCGGTTCGGTCAACCGGCTTGCCGACGGCCGCACCGACTTGCGCGTCAAGCTGTGGGACACCGTCAAAAGCGCCGAACTGATCGGCCAGAGCCGCGTGGTGCCGGCTGCCGATTTGCGACTGGGCGCGCACCGCATCGCCGACGAAGTGCTGGAAAAGTTGACTGGTGAACGCGGTGTCAACGCCACCCGCATCGCCTTTGTCACCAAAGAGGGCCGGCGCTATACCTTGCGCATCACCGACGCCGATGGCGAAGGCGGGCAGGTGGCGGTGGCCAGCAACGAATCGATCATCTCGCCGGCCTGGTCGGCCGACGGGCGCAAGTTGGCCTATGTGTCTTTCGAGTCGCAAAAGGCGGTGGTGTGGTCTCAGGACTTGTCCACCGGCGAACGCCGTGTAGTGGCCGACTTCCGCGGGTCCAACAGCGCTCCGGCCTGGTCGCCCGACGGGCAGCGCATGGCGGTGGCGCTGGCACGCGGCGGTCTGACGCAGATCTACTCGGTGGCAGCCGCGGGCGCGGGGACCGGCTCCGCAACCGAGCCGCGCCGGCTCACCAACAGTGGCAGTATCGACACCGAACCGGTCTACAGCGCCGACGGCAGCCGCATCTACTTCGTCAGCGACCGCGGCGGTGGCCCTCAGATCTACCGCATGGCAGCCACGGGTGGCGGCGTCGAACGCGTCAGCTTCGAAGGCGGCTACAACATCAGCCCCTCGGTCAGTGCCGACGGCAAGTACGTCGCCTACATCACCCGGCAGGGCAACAGCTTCAAGCTGGCGCTGCAAGATCTGCAAAGCGGCGGCGTGCAGCTGCTGACCGACACCAACGACGACGAGAGCCCGAGCTTCGCGCCCAACAGCCGCCAGCTGGTCTACGCCACCCGCCAGCAAGGCCGCAACGTGCTGATGACGACCACCATCGACGGCCGCATCAAGGCGCGCCTGCTCACCAGCAGTGCCGACGTGCGGGAACCGGCCTGGGGACCGTTTGGCCGGTGAACGATGCTACTTTCGGAGCGCGGCGGAGCACGCCGGGTTTCGAGCCCTATCGACTCAAACACGAAACACAAGGAGTTCCAGAATGAAGCGCATCAAGCATGTGATCCGTTCGTATGCACCGTGGGTGGCAGCAGCGCTGCTGCTGGCCGGCTGCGCGTCTGAGCCACTGGACGGCAACGCGCTGACCGCAGCCCCGATCGAGACCCGCACGCCGCTGGCGGCCGGCAGTGTCGGTTCCGGTGGTGCGACTACCAGCGCGGCGCCGCAGTCCAGCGTTACGACGGTCGACCTGTCCAAGCAAAATGCGGCCAGTGGCTCGGCCGCAATGATCGGTGCCGATCAGCGCGTGATCTACTTCGACTTCGACAGCTACGCCATCAAGGACGAGTACAAGGACGTGATCGACCGCAATGCGCGTTCGCTGGCTTCGCAGTCCGGCAAGCGCATGACGGTAGAGGGCTACACCGACGACCGCGGCGGTCGCGAATACAACCTGGCGCTGGGACAGAAGCGAGCTGAATCGGTGGTCAAGGCCATGGAACTGCTGGGCGTCGCCGAACGCCAGCTCGAAGCCGTGAGCTTCGGTGAAGAGCGGCCTGTGGCGTCGGGCGCCGACGAAGCGGCCTACGCCAAGAACCGTCGCGCCGAGCTCAAGGATCGATAGGATGATTTCGATGCGCGGTCGAACCCATTTTCCGGCAGCCCTTGCCGCTGTGCTCTGGCTCAGCCTGGCCTTCGCGGGCACCGCCCACGCCGGCCTGTTCGACGACGACGAAGCGCGCAAGGCGATCATCGATCTGCGCAACCGCGCCACCCAGCTCGAAACCCAGGGCAAGGCACGCAACGACGAACTGGCCACCGTCAACACCCAGTTGGTCGACCAGGTGGCGACCATGCGGCGCAGCCTGCTGGAGCTGAACAACCAGATCGAATCGCTGCGCGGCGAACTGGCCAAGCTGCGTGGCAACGACGAGCAGGTCTTGCGCGATGTGGCCGAAGTGCAGCGCAAGCAGCAAGACCTGAGCCAGAGCATCGACGACCGGTTGCGCAAGCTGGAGCCTTCGAAGGTCAGCGTTGACAGCCGCGAGTTCGTTGCAGGGCAGGACGAACGCAAGGCCTACGACGACGCACTGGAAACGATCCGCGGCGGCGACTTCGACCAGGCCGTAAACAAACTGCAGGCTTTCCAGAAGCGCTATCCACAGAGTGGCTTCATGGATTCCAGCCGCTTCTGGCTGGGCAATGCGTTGTATGGCAAGCGGGACTACAAAGAGGCGATTTCGGTTTTCAGGGGTTTCGTTACGGCTTCGCCCGACCACCCGCGCGCGCCTGAAGCGCTGCTGGCACTGGCCAACAGCCAAGCCGAAATGAAAGACGCAAAAGCGGCGCGAAAAACCATCGACGAGCTTCTGAAGCGCTATCCGGAATCCGAAGCCGCCAAGACCGGCAAGCAGCGGCTGGCGTCGATCAAGTAGCCGGGGCAGTCACTGCTTAGGCCGCTTCCTGACGGGGTGGCCTGCCACCACCCAGAACCATGCAGGAATCCGACCTTCCGGGATTGATGGGGCGCGTGCTGTGGGCGGCCTTCGCGCTGGCTGCGGTGTTCGGGGCCATCGCACAGCGCACGCACTTCTGCACCATGGGTGCGGTCGCGGACATCTTCAACATGGGCGACTGGCGCCGCATGCGGATGTGGGTGCTGGCGATCGGCGTGGCCATGATCGGCTTCAATGCGCTGGTGGCAGCCGGTGTGCTGCAGGCCGGCGCCACGATCTACGCCGGCCCGCGGCTGATCTGGCTGTCCAACGTGGTGGGCGGCTTGTTGTTCGGCATGGGCATGGTGCTGGCTTCGGGTTGCGGAAGCAAGACGCTGGTCCGCATGGGCGGCGGCAGCCTGAAGTCGGTGGTGGTCTTTTGCGTGTTGGCCATCACGGCCTATGCCACGTTGCGTGGTGTGGTGGCGGTGGCGCGGGTAGCCAGCGTCGACCGCGTGGCGCTGACGCTGCCGGCTGGCCAGGACCTGCCTTCGTTGGTGGCCTACTGGAGCGGTGCCGGGCGCACCACGCTGGCGCTGCTGCTCGGCGGTGGCGGCGGGCTTTTGCTGGTGCTGTGGTCGCTGGCGCGGCCTGAAGGCCGTTCGGCTGAGGTGCTGCTGGCGGGTCTGGGCATCGGCGGGGTCATCATCGGCGTCTGGGTCGTCTCGGGCGTTCTCGGCCATGTGGCCGAGCATCCGGTGACGCTCGAAGACGTGTACCTCGGCACCAACAGCCACCGCATCGAGTCGTTGAGCTTCGTGGCGCCGGTTGCGTACACGTTGGATTGGCTGATCCTGTTCAGCGACAGCAGCAAGGTGCTGACGATCGGCATCGTCACGACGCTGGGCGTGATCGCAGGCTCGGCGGCGATGGCGCTGGCCACGCGCAGTTTTCGTTGGGAAGGTTTCGGCGGCACCGAAGACACCGCCAACCACATCGGCGGTGCGGCGCTGATGGGCGTGGGCGGCGTCACGGCCATGGGTTGCACCATCGGACAGGGCATTTCAGGCGTCTCGACACTGGCGATCGGCAGCTTCATCGCGCTGGCAAGCATCGTCTGCGGCGCGGTGCTGGCGTTGCGCTACCAGGTTTGGCGCATCGAGCGCGCGGCATGACTATCGGCGCCCTTGGGCCGGACGAAGCCGACAGCGAACGCCGCTTCGGCGGGCTGCGCCGCCTGTACGGCGACGCGGGCTATCAGCGCCTGCGCCGCGCTGCGGTGGCCATCGTGGGCCTGGGCGGTGTCGGTTCGTGGGCCGCCGAAGCGCTGGCTCGCAGCGGCGTTGCAAGGCTGGTGCTATTCGACCTGGACCACGTGGCCGAATCCAATATCAACCGCCAAGTGCAGGCCACCACGGCCACGTTGGGGCAGCATAAGGGCCAGGCGTTGCAAGAGCGCATCGCCGGGATTCACCCGGGATGCGAGGTCGAAGTGGTGGACGCCTTCGTTGAACCCACGAATTGGCCAGGGCTGTTGCAGCAGCCGGTCGACTTGTTGATCGACGCGTGCGACCAGTCGAGCGCCAAGCGGGCGCTGGTCCGTTGGGGGCTCGCCAGTGGCACCCCGGTCATCACCGTCGGCGCGGCCGGTGGCAAGCGGCAGGCGCAGCGGGTCGAGGTCGACGATCTGTCGGGCGTGACGCACGACCCGCTGCTGGCCAGCTTGCGGCAGCGCTTGCGCCAAGATAGCCTGGTGCCGCGCGTGGGGTCGAGCGGCGTGCGGTGCGTGTTCTCGCGCGAAAGTGTCGTGGCCAGTGCGGGGCAAGGCGGTGCCGCTGGAGACGGCACGCTGAACTGTCACGGCTATGGGTCCAGCGTCACGGTCACTGCCACCTTCGGCATGGTGGCTGCGGGTGCGGCGATCGAGATGTTGTGTGCCGGGTTCAGCCCGGAAGCGGCGTGCCGCGCTCCAGATATAATTTGAGGTTCTTCGGATGGGTCGTTAGCTCAGTCGGTAGAGCAGCGGACTTTTAATCCGTTGGTCGCGTGTTCGAGTCACGCACGACCCACCACGCATCGCGGCGCCTCACCAAGTGGCGTCGATCGGTGCATCCGGTTTCAGTGTGGGGCTCTTAGCTCAGTTGGTAGAGCAGCGGACTCTTAATCCGTAGGTCGCGTGTTCGAGTCACGCAGGGCCCACCACCCAAATCAACGACTTCGCCGCATGGCCGGAGTTTCAGCAAGTTTGCTGGGAATTCGGATTTGCCATGGTGGCAGTCCACGCAGCTTTGCGTTGCAGAACATCCGGCGACTGCTTTGCGCTGGACGATGTCGTCGAGCCCGCCGCGGTGGCAGTCCTCGCTGGCGTGTCGCCGACCGACCTCTGGTTGCCGCGGCAGGTTCAGGGAGGCCCGTGGCCGCAAGCGCAGCGGTGCCGTCGCCGGCTATTCATGATGTCAATAGTCTGAATTGGTGCGCCGCGTCTGGACAAGCAACGGCATCTGCGATTCCATTGCGCAGTACGTCGGCAGCGACCAGGTGCTGTGGTCCCTGGCGCTGGCTCGATTCTTGCGCAACCCCGCCACACTTCGGAGTACATCGACATGTCGATCGATCGCAGAACACTTTTGGTGCGCGGCGCAGCTTTCACGGGACTTCTGAGCCTTCAGGCCGGGATTTCGACAACGGCGCTCGCCGCAGGCCCGGTCAGGATCGGGGTCATGATCCCGGGCTCGAAGACCGACCACGGATGGATGGAGTCGGCTTACGGCGGCATCACCGCCGCGCAAGAGCGCTATAAGGGGAAGGCGGTCATCACCTCGATCGAGAACGTCAAGTTCGGTGACATGGAGCAAGCGCTCGTTGCATTGGCCTCAAAGAACGATCTGGTGATCGGCGCCGCCGGCCAGACGCAGGCCTCGGTGCTGAAGGTGGCCAAACGCTTCCCGAAGGTCAAGTTCTCGGTCGTCGGCCCGACCGGCACGGCCACCGCCAACGTGGCGCAGTACGACGTGCTGCAGGCGCAAATCGGCTTCGTCGCAGGTGCGGTGGCGGCCATGTTGTCCAAGACCGGCGCCGTCAGCTATGTCGGGGGCATGGAAATTCCGGCGATCGTCAACACCGGCACCGAGTTCGGCAATGGTGCGAAGTACATCAAGCCCGACATCAAGTACATCGCGGCCTACACCGGCGATTTCGACGATGTGGCCAAGGCCAAGGAAGCCACGCTCGCGGCGATCGCGCAAGGCGCGGACATTCACTACAACATCGTCAACCTCGGGATTCGCGGCATGGAACAGGCGGCACGCGAGAAGGGCACCAAGCTGATCGGCAGCTACACGAACTACTGCGCCGAGTCCAACCCGCTGTACGTGGCCTACACCGTCAGCGGCATCGGCTTCATGGTCGAGTACGCCATCGACCAGATGATGGCCGGCACCTGGAAGCCGGAGTCGAAGGCCTTCGGCCTGGTGATGGGCCCGCGTTCGGCCGGCATCCAGATCTGCAAAGGGGCGACACCCGAGATGTTGGCGAAGGTGGCCCAGATCGAGAAGGACCTGCTGTCCGGGAAGATCAAGGTGCTGATCGGTTGAGCGTGGCGCTGCTCGAACTGAAAGGCCTGACCAAGCGCTTCGGCGCACTGCTTGCGCTGTCCGACATCGATCTCAGCGTGGCACGCGGCGAGGTTCACTGCCTGTTGGGCGAGAACGGCGCCGGCAAGTCCACGCTGTGCAACCTGATCTTCGGCGTGCACCGACCCGACGCCGGCACCATGGTCTTCGATGGGCAAGCGTTCGCACCGACCGGGCCGGTCGACGCACTGCAGCAGGGCATTGCGATGGTCCATCAACATTTCAGCCTGGTGTCGACGATGACCGTGGTCGAGAACTTGATGATGGGTCGCTCGACCGCGCTGCTCGATCCCCAGCGAATGAGGGCCCGGTTGAAGGTGCTGGCCGACACCTACCAGTTGCAGATCGACTCGGCTCGGGTGGTCGGCGAACTGTCGGTCGGTGAACGCC
>JALYUN010000017.1 GCA_030853725.1 Pseudomonadota bacterium
GTGGAAGTGACCCCCACGAACAAGCGCCCGTCGAAACGGGCATCGCGTGCCATCAAGGCCAGATAAGCGGAGTCAGGGTCGAGCACCATGCTGCCGATGATAGGCAGCTGCGCCGCGCTGACTGGCCGTTTTCGGACCTGTCCCGCAGACATCCGCGGGCATTGTTGAGCCGAAGCGTCGTCAGCCCAGGCGGGCTTTGTCGATCGCCTTGCGCGCTGACATTTCGGAGTTCAACGCTTGTTCCAGCGGTTCGCGGCACAAGCCGGCGTGTTCGTACCGCAGGTTCTCGTAAATCTGGCTGCTGGCGGGGGCCAGTGCCAGCAGTGCATGCAGATACGAGTCGGGTTCGGCGTTGCGCAGCAGGGCGGCAATTTGTTGAGCCACCTGACGGTATTGCCCGGGACTCGCCGATGAGGGTTGCTGCTCCAGCCGTTCCAGCAAAGCGGCCAAGCTTGCCAGGCTGGCAAGCCGCGAAGGCAGATGGGGGGACTTCACGGTAGAGGTGTCGCTGTTCATGGGATGGCAGATGTGCGCCATGGTTGCGAATTCAAGTGTGCTGCAGGCGCTTCCTTTCAGCTTGCCACGGGTATGTGCGCTGCCCGTGGCGCGCACCTGCGTTCGACAATGAATCGCTGCAACCGGAGAATTCCATGGCCTATGTGCTCGCCATCTACAAGACCCCCATCGATGCCGATGCGTTCGACGCGTACTATCACGCGACTCATGTGCCATTGGCCAAGACGATGCCGGGATTGCGAGGCTATGACATCAATCGCGGCGCGGTAACGACATCGCCCGGGGCTGCGCAGGTGCATCTGGTGGCAGTGTTGCATTTCGATTCCATGGCCGACATTCAACAAGCATTGGCTTCGCCTGCAGGAAGGGCCACCGCAGCCGATCTGGCGAACTTCGCGACCGGTGGTGTCGAGCTGTTGATGTTTGACACGCAATGGGTGTAGGGCGCAGCGGTGACGTTGTCCGACACGCGGGCGCCCTGAATTACGACAACCGGATCAGACCCGGGGGCCATCCAGCGCCCCCGCAGAACGGCAACATGGTGGCATTCGAAAAAGGAGTGTTCCCATGTTCAAACGAAACTTTCTCGCGGCTGCTGCCGTTGGCGCAGCCGTGGTTTTTGCTGCAGGTTGCAGCACCACCGATGGCAACATGTCGGGCAGCCCGCAGCTGAAGCGCCAGAGCATCGACGCTAGCGTCGACACCGCGCTTTCCAAGTTGTATGCCCAAGCACCGGGCTCGCGTGAGTTGGTGGCCAAGGCCAACGGCATGCTGGTGTTCCCGGCGGTGGTGTCTGCCGGTTTCGTGGTCGGTGGCTCGTATGGCCAGGGCGCATTGCTCGAAGGCTCGCGCACCACGGGCTACTACAGTACCGCGGCAGGTTCCGTGGGCCTGCTGGCCGGCGCCGACTCCAAAGCGCTTTACATCCTGTTCATGAACCAGGATGCCCTCAACAAGTTCAAGGCTAGCAAGGGTTGGACCGCTGGCGCCGATGCCAATGTGACAGCGTTGAATTTCGGTGCCAATGGCAACATCGACACGCAGAGCGTGAAAAGCTCGGTGGTGAGCTTCACGCTCAGCAACGGTGGCTTGATGGCGAACCTGAGTGTCGACGGCACCAAGATCACCAAATTGAATCTCTGATCGCTGTTGAGAGTTGAAAGCCAACGTCCCCGCTGCCGAACCGGCAGCGGGGACGTTTTTGCTTGGGATCACGACATGCAGTGGCCATCGGCCATGCTGCGCCTGCTGCTTCAGTTGGTCAGCCCTTCGGCCTGCATCGCCTGCTGAACCATCGGCCGGGCGCCGACACGCTCCACATACTTTTTCAGGTTCGGCCAGGTACTCATGTCGACCTTCAGCGGGCGGGCCCAGTTCAGCACCGTGTAGAGATAGGCGTCGGGGGCTGTGAAGCGTTCACCCATGAGATAGGACTTGCCTGCGAGTGAGCGTTCCAGCGGGTCGAGGCGTTTGTGGATGGTGCCCAGTTGCACCTCGCGCATCGGCGGCGTCAGCTTCGGGTTGAACAAGGAACCGAGCTGTTTGTGGACCTCCGTTGCCACGAAGTTCAGCGTTTCCATCTGGTGGTAGCGCTCCATCGTTCCGGCCTTCGCGATCAGCCCGGAATCGGGTTTCTGGTCCGCCAGGTATTGGCAAATGACACCGACTTCGGTCAGCACCGCGCCGTCGTCCAATTGCAGCGCGGGCACATAGCCTTTGGGGTTGATCTGCCAATAATCGTCGCCGTTTTCGATTTTCTTCGTCGGGATGTCGACCTTGACCAAATCGACAGCTTGCCCGGATTCGGTGGCGACGATGTGCGGTGCCATCGAGCAGGCGCCGGGGCTGTAGTAGAGCTTCATGAAGGTTCCTTATCAGGCTGAGGGTGGGGGGATGCTGGCGCCGGCAGTATCCGCCGCAGCGCTTCGAAGAACAAATCGGACTGTTCACGTTCGGATTGCATCTGCAATGCCACGTGTGCCGCCAGGCCGGCATCGACCGGTGCCAGCGGCCGCCCGCTGGCCTGTGCGATCACCTGGTGCATGCAGGCGCGTTCCAGGTAGTAGAGATCGTCGTAGGCATGGGCGATGCTGCCGCCGCAAACGATGACGCCGTGGTTGGCCAGGAAGGCCACGTCCTTGGCGCCCATCGCCGTGGCGATACGCACGCCTTCGCGTTCGTCCAGCGCGAGCCCGTTGTAGTGGCGGTCGACCGCGATGCGGTTCATGAAGCGCATCGCGTTTTGGCTCGACGTGGGGTCCAGCGCACGGTCGGTGGTGAGCGTCAGCGCGGTGGCATATGGCATGTGACCGTGCAGCACCACGGCGTGCCCGGTGATGCGGTGCACTGCGCCGTGAATGAAGAGCGCGGTCGGTTCGACCTTGTGCCGGCCGGCCAGAACCTGGCCTTGCATGTCGATCAGCACGATGTCGTCGGGCCCGATCTCGCTCCAGTGCAAGCCGCGCGGGTTGATCAGGAAGCGGTTGGCCGCATCCGGCAACACCACGCTGAAGTGGTTGCAGATGCCTTCTGCCAAGCCGTGGTGCGCGGCGGCCCGCAACGCCAGCGCCAGATCCGCGCGCAGCCGGCTGACCGCGGGGCTGAGGTATTCGGTTGCATCATCGTTCGAAAGCGCATGGGTCATGTCGTTCTCCGGGCCGACCAGGCCGCGTGCAGGGCGACTTGCGTCTTGCGGTGTGAACGATAGCGCCGCGCGGTAGCAGCCGCCAACGCGCGGGCCTCGGCGTTCGGCAGGCATTCGTCCGGACGACCCAGCAAGCGATGCTTGCCTGTGCGGAGTTAGGGGTTGCCGCCCAGGCACCGGTGTCGTGAAACTCTCCCGCAAGCGCCACGCTGGCCGATACGGCGGTGTCGGTGCGGCGCCACTTTTGCGGAGAACCCGATGCCCAGAATCCTCAGGAATGGCGACCAGGGCGCCGATGTGCGCGCGGTCCAGGACGTGTTGAACTTTCAGATTCGCCGCATGGCGCCGCTGGTGGTGGATGGCCGCTTCGGGTCCAAGACCCAGACTCGCGTGCAGGAGTTCCAGCGTGGACTGGCGCTGACACCCGATGGTGTGGTGGGGCCGTTCACCACAGCCCGGTTGTTCGAAACGGAGCAGCTGCCGCTGGGGCTGCTTTTGTCACCGGCGGGGCGACCTGCGGTGGCCGGCTCCAACGCCTTGCAGCCGCCACGCCTGATCCCGCCGCTGAGCCTGCCGGGCTTGCCCGCTGCAACGCCTTCATTCCCCATTCTCAGACCGGTGCAGTTGTTTCCGTCTTCATCGACACCGCTGCCGCCGTTGACGGCACAGGGTCAGTCGTCTGCATTCTTGTTGAAGGTTCCGGTTCGCAACGACCCGCAGGATCCGACCACCCGCAGCCAGCAGCAAGTGCTGCAACTCGTGCAAACGCTGCCGTTCAACTTTCCGTTTCGCGCGCAGATCATCGGCGCGGTGCCGCAGCCCGTTCGCAGTCCGGGTGACCCCGATGTCGGATTCAAGTGGGGGGTCGATCCGCTTTTCGAATTGCGCAGCATCGGTCCGCCGGTCGAGTTCACTGCGGGTGTGGGCGCTTCTGCGCGCTACACCCTGCAGCTGATCCCGCGGGGTGCAGCCGGATTGATCCTGGGCATCTTCTTCGGTGGCGACTTCAAGGCGCGGCTGGACTACACCAGCGCTCAAGCCACTTCCCGCCCGCTGTTCCAGATGCAAGGCACGATCAGCACCGGACTGGGTGGGGTGTTCTAGTTCAGGACGAATGCGAGCGCGGGTCCAGCGCGTCGCGCAGGCCGTCGCCCAGCAGGTTGAAAGCCAGCACCAGCGCGAAGATCGCAAGCCCCGGCCAGATCGCCATCCACGGTGCGTTGTCGACGAAGTTCTTGGCGGTGTTGAGCATGCTGCCCCAGCTTGGCGCCGGCGGTTGCTGGCCCAGGCCGAGGAAGCTGAGCGAGGCTTCGGCAATGACGGCCGATGCGATCGCCAGCGTGGACTGCACGATCAACGGCGCGATCACATTCGGCAGCACATGCCGCAAGGCGATCCGCCATGGCGGGTTGCCCACCGCACGAGCGGCTTCGATGTAGTCCTCGACCTTGACGTTCAGCACCTGCGCCCGCGTCAGCCGCACGAAGATCGGCGTGGCCGAAATCCCGATCGCGATCATCGCGTTCGACAGACTCGGGCCCAGAAAGGCCGCCAGCGCAATCGCCAGGATCAGGAACGGGCAGGCCAGGAAGGCGTCGGTGATGCGCGAGATCAGCGCGTCGACCCAGCCGCCCAGGAAGCCGGCGGCCAAGCCGATCGGAACCCCCAGCAGTATGGAGATCGACACCGACACCACACCCGCCATCAACGAAGCCTGCGTGCCCCAGATGACGCGGGAAAGCACGTCGCGGCCGATGTCGTCGGTGCCGAACCAGTGGGCGGCCGATGGCGCCTGGCGGATCGCGCTCCAGCTCGTCTCGATCGGGTCGTAGGGCGCGATCCAGGCCGCGAACACCGCCAGTGCAATGAAGAACAGCACCACCACGGCGCCGACCATGGCGGTGCGCCGGCGGGTCAGCCGCCGCCATGCCCGCATTGCCGGGCTGGCTTCGGGCTTCGGCTGCATGCGTTCGATGGCGCTGGAGGGCTGCACAGTCGTCATGCTCAAGCCCGCAGTCTGGGATTGACCGCGAAATACGCCAGGTCAGCGAGCAGGTTCAGCACGATGTAGGCGGTGGCCGTGACCAGCACCACCCCTTGCACCACCGCGTAGTCGCGGTTGAAGACCGAGTCGACGATCAGCTTGCCGAAGCCGGGAATGGTGAAGACCTGCTCGGTCAGCACCGCGCCCGACAGCAACGTGCCCAACTCCAGAGCGCCCAGCGTGATGATCGGCGTGAGCGCATTGCGCAGCGCGTGGCGCAGCACCACCACGCGCTCGCTCAGACCCTTGGCACGCGCGGTGCGCACGTAGTCGGTGCTCATCACCTGCAGCATCGCGCTGCGGGTGTGGCGCATCAGCACCGCGGCAATCGCGTTACCCAGCACAAAGGCCGGCATGATCATCGCGGCCAGATTGGCGCGCAGGTCCACGAAGGGACTGACATAGCCCGAGGCCGGCAACCAGCCCAACTGCACCGAAAACAACAGGATCATCAGGATCCCGAGCCAGAAATTCGGCGTCGACAAGCCCCACAACGCGAACACGTTGGCGGCGGTGTCCCACGCCGTGCCGACTTTGACGGCCGAAACGATGCCCGCCGGCACGCCGATCAGCAATGCGATCAGGAACGCCAGCAGTGCCAGTTCCAGCGTCACCGGCAACTTCTGCAGCACCAGGTCCACCACCGGCTCTTGCGAGCGCACGGATTCGCCCAGGTCGCCCTTCAGCACGCCGCCGATCCAATAGCCGTAGCGCACCGGCAGCGGATCGTCCAGGTGCAGCTTCTGGTGCAGATAGGCGATGACGCTGGGATCCTGCTCTTCACCGGCCAGCACCTTCGCCGGGTCGCCCGGCAGCAGTTGCTGCAGGCCGAAGATCAGCATCGAGACGAAGACGAGCGTGGGAACGATCGTCGCCAGGCGCTTGAGCAGGAACTCGAACATCGCGTGAACGTTGCCGACGGGTCAGTGCTTCAGCAACTTAGGGATTGAGCTTCAAGCCGCTGGTGCGCAGCAGGCCGTCAGGCAGTTCACGCACGCCCGTGAGCTTGGCGTTGTAGGCCCAGAGCCAGTTGCGGTGGTAGACGTAGATGATGGGCCGGGCGACGCTGGTGCGCGCGGCGATTTGCTCGAAGGTTTTCTTGCGCTCGGCCGGGTCGCGCTGGGTGCGCTGCTGCACCAACAGCTTGTCGGTTTCGGCGTCGCAATAGCCCGCGTAGTTCAGCGGTTGCTTGCAGCCGTAGAAGCTGTAGAGGTTGCCGTCGGGGTCGGGCCGGCCGCTCCAGGCCAGCACATAGGCGTCGAAGTCGCCGCGGTCGGCCATGTTCAGGCTGGTGGCGAATTCGGTGGTCTGGAGCTTCACGTCGAAGCCGGCTTCGCGCGCCATCGCCTGCACCACCAGAGCCAGCCGCTTCGCGTCACTGGCGGTGGTGGTGACCAGCGTGAAGCTCGGGTGCGGCACGCCGGCCGCTTTCAGCAGCGCCTTGGCCTTGGCGATGTCGCGCTTGGGCACCGGGTCGTTCTTCGCGTAGTAGGGGTTGTTCGGCGCG
The DNA here is from genome assembly GCA_030853725.1 of Pseudomonadota bacterium. Lineage (GTDB taxonomy): Bacteria > Pseudomonadota > Gammaproteobacteria > Burkholderiales > Burkholderiaceae_C > Rubrivivax. The sequence goes on from JALYUN010000017.1 coordinate 6,712, forward strand.
ACCCACTGGTTGCCGACGGTAGCTTCGTTGTCCATCACCACCTGCACCAGACCCTTGCGGTCCAGCGAGAGTTCGAAGGCTTCACGCACGCGCGGGTCGGCGCCCAGCGGGTTGGCCTTGGCGCGGTCGCTCTTGCCGACGTTGATGGTGATGCCCTGGTAGCCGATCTCGGTGATGCTGGCAGTCTTGAGCTTCTTCTCGCTCTTGATCTTTTCCATGTCGGACGGTGCGATGCGCTCGGCGAAGTCGAGCTGGCCCGACTTCAGGTTCGCCAGCCGCACCGTGGCGTCGGGAATCGGCGTGAAGATCACCTTCTCGAAATGCACCGCGCCCGGGTTCCAGTAACCGTCGAAACGCTCCAGCACGATCTTGTCCTGCGCCACCCGTTCGACAAACTTGTAGGGCCCGGCACAAACCTGGTGCTGGGCGAACTTTTCGCCTTCGGCAGTGGCTGCTTTGGGCGACACCATCATGCCGGCGCGGTCGGTGAGTGCGGCGATCAGCGGCGAAAACGGTGCTTTCAGATTCAACCGCACCGTCAGCGGGTCCAGCACGTCGACGCTGGTAACCGGCGCAAGCTCGCCGCGCCGGTTCGAGCCAGCCATGGTCTTGTGGCGTTCGATGTTGAACTTGACGGCGGCAGCGTCGAAGGGCTCGCCATCCTGGAATTTGACATTCGGGCGCAGCTTCAAGGTCAGCGCTTTGTTGTCGGCCGACCATTCCCAACTGGTGGCCAGTTGCGGCACGAAGCCGAGCTTCTCGTCGATGTCGATCAGTTTGTCGCACATCGAAGCGAACACGAAGCGGCCGACGAAAGTGCGCGCCAGTGTGGGGTCCAGCGCGTCGGGGTCTTCGGCCAGACCGATGCGCAAGGTCGGCAAGGACTGGGCGTGAACGGGCATCGTTCCCAACGCGGTGGCGCTGAACAGCAGGGTGGCCAGAGTGGAGCGGATCAGCTTCATGGGGATGCCTTTTCAGCAGTGCGGTGGATCAAGACAAGAAAGCGGACTGTAGTTTCTGCAGCCGCTGGTTGACGGGCGAGGGCGACTGTGCCAATGCTGCCGGCACCGCGATCTCGCGCCAGAAGTGGCACGCAACGCCTTCGTCCAGTAGCGGCAATTCGCTGCGGCAACGTTCGCGCGCGTGGGGGCAACGCGGGTGGAAGGCACAGCCGGTGGGCGGATGCGTGGGGCTCGGCACGTCGCCCTGCAGCACGATGCGCTGCTGCGCGCGGGCACCGGCGTCGATCGGTTCGGGTTGCGGAATCGCCGACAGCAGCGCCTGCGTGTAGGGGTGGCGCGGCGTTGCGAACAAGACGTTCTTGTCAGCGAGTTCGACGATGCGGCCCAGGTACATGACCGCGATCCGGCTCGCGATGTGCTTGACCACCGCCAGGTCGTGGGCGATGAAAATGTAGGCCAGGCCGAAACGCTTTTGCAGGTCCTGCATCAGGTTGACAACCTGCGCCTGCACCGAGACATCCAGTGCCGAAACCGCCTCGTCGCAGACGATCAGCTTCGGCTCCACCGCCAGCGCGCGCGCAATGCCGATGCGCTGGCGCTGCCCGCCGGAAAACTCGTGCGGATAGCGGCCGCGCTGGTCGGCATTCAGACCCACGGTCTGCAGCAGTTCGGCCACGCGTTCACGATGGTGGCCGCGGTGCAGGCCGTGCAGCCGCAGCGGCTCGGTCAGCGTCTGGCCGACGGTCATGCGCGGGTTCAGCGACGAATACGGATCCTGGAAGATGATCTGCATCGCCCGCCGCCGTTCGCGCAGCGCGGCCGCACCGAGCGTGCCCAGGTCGGTGCCGTCGAACACGACCTGTCCGGCGGTGGGCTCGATCAGCCGCAGCACCAGCCTGCCGAGTGTGCTTTTGCCGCAGCCCGATTCACCCACCACACCCAGCGTCTGGCCCGCCGCCAGGTCGAAGCTCACGTCCTGCACCGCGCGCACCGCGGCGGTGGCACGGCCGAACAAGCCCTGGCGCACCGGGAAGTGCTTGACGAGCTTGCTGACCTGCAGCAGGGGCGGTGCGAAGTCGTTCATGCCGTGTCGATTGCCGATTCACGCCGGCGCGACAGCAACGCGTCCGCATCCAACGGCGCCAGCCAGCAAGCCGCGGCATGGTCAGGACCGACGTCTACCAATGGCGGCGCCTCGACATGGCACTTCGCCACGGCGAACGGGCAGCGATCGGCGAAGTTGCAGCCGGCGGGCCGCCGCAGCGGGCTCGGCACCTGGCCTTCGATCGCAGCCAGCCGGTCTTGCCTGCCGTGCAGGCGCGGCATCGAGCCGAGCAGACCCACGGTGTAGGGATGCTGCGGTTCGCTGAACAGCATCTGCACCGGAGCCCGTTCGACGATGCGCCCGCAGTACATCACCACCACCTCGTCGGCGACCTCGGCAACCACGCCCAGGTCGTGCGTGATCAGCACGATGGCGGTGCCGGACTCGCGCTGTAGCGTGGCCATCAGCTCCAGGATCTGCGCCTGGATGGTCACGTCCAACGCGGTAGTCGGCTCATCTGCGATCAAGAGCCGAGGTGCGTTGATCAGCGCCATCGCGATCATCGCCCGCTGTCGCATGCCGCCCGACAACTTGTGCGGATAGCTGTGCAACCGCTCTTCGGGCGCCGGAATGTGCACCCGGCGCAGCATCTGAAGCGCGCGGGCCTCGGCGTCGACGCGGCCGATTCGGTGATGGCGTTGCAGCCCTTCGACGATCTGCTGGCCGATCGTGAAGGCCGGGTTCAGCGAGCTCATCGGCTCCTGAAAGATCATCGCCATGCCGTTGCCGCGCAGGGCCTGCAGTTCGGCTTCGGGCAGACCCACCAGTTCACGGCCCTCGAAGCGGATCGAGCCGGCTTCGATGCGGCCAGCGGGCTTCTGCACCAATCCCATGATCGATAGCGCAGTGACGCTCTTGCCGCTGCCCGATTCACCGACGATGGCCAGCGTGCGGCCACTGTCGAGCGCGAAGCCGAGCCCGTCGACGGCGTAGAAGCTGCCGGCGTCGGTGGTGAAGCGCGTTCGCAGTCCAGAGACTTCCAGCAGCGCCATCGTCAACCGCCTCGCTGTAGATGCCAGGCCGCGATCTGCGCTTCGAGCGCAGCGCGGTCGGTTTCGCCGGCCGGATGCCCGCGCCGCGGCAGGCAGGCCACGAAGGGCTGGAAGCGTTCCAGGCTCTTGTCGTAGAGCCGCTGCAGTTCGCTAAAAGGCTGCTCGTGGTCGTCGACCCGCAGGTCGAGTTCGGGATAGCTATCCGGACCTTGCACGCGAAGTGCGGCCGATTGCCGGCCGCGCTTGTCGCCGCCGGCGTAGTCCCCGGCTTGCAACGCCAGCAGCAACCGCTCGGCCAGGGGCAGGCCGCTTTCCGCCGCCTTGCGGTAAGCGGCAGCGGTTTCCGCCAGCACCGCTTCACCGGCCAGCATGTTGCCCGCGACGCTGAAGTCCGGGTGCATCTGATGGCCGCACCAATCGACACACCGCGCACCGGTATACGCTGCACCGGCGCCGCGTACGGGCAGCATATGCAACTGGCGCTGATCTCGGCCATCGTCGGCATCGGTCAGGCGCTGCACCACGACCGCGGCCGTAGTACCGGCAGCCAGCATCGCCAGGCCCCGAGCGCCGTACTGCGGGTTCATCAGCGCTTGCGTGCAGACGGCACCCACGCCGCCACGGGTGTGCATGCACAACGCGCCGACGGCAAAGAAGCGGCTGGCGATCGTGACGCCGATGCGGCCATCGGCGTCACGGGCCATCAGGGACCAAATCATCGGCGATTCATCCAGACTGAGGACTCGGCCGCAATGGTGTCAGTCCACCTTGCCGATGGCGCGAACCGCGGCGGTCATGCCGCGGGCGTCGGTGTCCCAGTAGGTCTGAAATTCCGGTGCGTCCAGGTATTCGATCGGACTGCCCGCGCGGTTGATGGTGGCGACGACCGTGGGGTCGGTGGCGACGGTGGCCGCAGCCGCGCGCAACTTCTGCACCACCTCGGGCGGGGTTCCGGCCGGCACGAACAGCGCCGACCATTGCGCGAAGCTCGCGTCGTAGCCGGCTTGCTTCAGGCTCGGCAGCCCGGGCATCGATTCAAGTGGTTTGTCGCCCCAGTGCGCCAGGGCCCGAAGCTTGCCGGCCTTGATCTGCTGCGCCACGGTCGAAGGGCCGCTGGCGATCGCGTCGACCTGACCACCCAGCAGCGCCACCACCGCCGGCCCAGCGCCGGTGTAGGGAATGTGGACCACACGGATGCCCGCCTTCGCCTTCAGCATTTCCATCGGTACGTGCATGGTGCCGTAGTTGCCCGACGAGCCGTAGGTGATCCCTCCCGGCCGCTTGCGCGCGTCGGCGACGAAATCCTGCAGCGTTTTCCAGGGACTGTCGGCACGCACCGCGAGCACGGTAGGATCCGCGGTCAGGCGCGCGATGGGAACGAGTTGGGCGAACTGAAACATCGGCGCACGGCCGGTGACGCGGTCGGCCTCGGGAAGAATCGAGATCGACGACAGCGCCAAAAGGAGCGTGTACCCGTCAGACTTGGCCTTGGCCACGTACGCCATGCCGATGCCGCCGCCTGCGCCGGGCTTGTTCTCGATGACGATCGGCGTATTGAGCACACGGCTCATCG
>JALYUN010000029.1 GCA_030853725.1 Pseudomonadota bacterium
GACCCGGCGACGAAGGACAGCGGCAATCCTTTGTTCTCGGAACGCAGCCTGTTTAGAGATTGACCTTTGATGGATCCCCATGAGTGAGCGACACCCCATCATCGCCATCACCGGCTCTTCGGGCGCCGGCACCAGTTCGGTCACGCGCACTTTCGAAGACATCTTTCGGCGTGAGAACCTCACCGCCGCGGTCATCGAAGGCGACAGCTTCCATCGCTACGATCGTGCCGAGATGAAGCGCCGCCAGGCCGAGGCCGAAGCCGCCGGCAACCGCCACTTCAGTCACTTCGGGCCCGAGAACAACCTGTTCACCGAACTGGAGCAGCTCTTTCGCACCTACGGTGAAAGCGGCAGCGGGCAGCACCGCAAATACCTGCACGACGCAACCGAAGCCGCACCCTTCGGTCAGCCACCGGGCACGTTCACGGAATGGTCCGACCTGCCGCCCGACACCCACCTCTTGTTCTACGAAGGACTGCATGGCGCCGTCATCACGCCCGAGCTGAACATCGCGCGCCACCCCGATCTGCTGATCGGCGTGGTGCCGGTGATCAACCTGGAATGGATTCAGAAACTGTGGCGCGACAAACATGCGCGCGGTTACAGCACCGAAGCCGTCACCGACACCATCCTGCGGCGGATGCCCGACTACGTGCACTACATCTGCCCGCAGTTTGCCCATACCCATGTCAACTTCCAGCGCGTGCCCTGTGTCGACACCAGCGACCCCTTCATCGCGCGCAGCATTCCCGCGGCCGACGAGAGCATTTTTTTTATACTCTTCGCTCGGCCCAAGGGCATCGACTTCCCGTACCTGCTGACGATGATCGACGGCAGCTTCATGTCGCGCGCCAACACCGTGGTGGTGCCGGGCGGCAAGATGGAACTGGCGATGCAGCTCATCTTCACGCCTTTCATCTGGCGAATGATGGATCGGCGACAGCGCGCCCTGGGTGCGTTGTAGGTGATCATGGCCTCACCCGAACTGCAGGCGCTGATCTGGGACATCGACGGAACGGTCGCCGAGACCGAGCGCGACGGTCATCGGGTGGCCTTCAACCGGGCCTTCGAAGCAGCCGGCCTGCCGTGGGTCTGGTGCGTGTCGCACTACGGGGTGTTGTTGCAGGTGGCAGGTGGCCTGGAGCGACTGCTGCACGACATGGCAGGGCGCGAAGATGCTCCGCCCCCAGGTCCGCAACGCGATGCGCTGGCGCGCGACTTGCATCGCCGCAAGAATGATTTCTACGTGGCCTGGATGGCGCAGGGCCAAGTCCAGGCACGTCCCGGCGTGCTGCGCCTGATGGCCGAGTGCCGCGGCGCCGGTGTGCGGCTGGCGGTGGCCACCACCAGCAGCGGGGTTAACGTGCAGGCCTTGCTGCGCAACCTGTTGGGCACCGTGTGGCGCGAACACTTCGACGCAATCATCGCGGCAGAGCAGGCATCGACGAAGAAGCCCGACCCGCTGGTCTACCGGTTGGCGCTGCAAGCGCTGCAACTGGCCCCACGGCACGCTTTGGCGATCGAGGACTCACCCGCAGGGCTGCAGGCTGCGCGCGCTGCCGGTATCGCTTGTGGGGTCACACCCGGCGCCTACTTCGGGGACGCCGACTTCAGCGGTGCCGCCTGGGTGCGCGACACGCTGGACGCGCCACCTCCGATGACCCTGTCACTGCTTCGGCTCTGGCACTCTGCGACGATCAAGGCTTCCTGAACCGAGACACCCATCCGCCATGCCCAGCGCTCACCGGTCGACAATCGAGCTCGCACCCTTTGCAGGGCCCGCCGTCAGGACATGGCTGACGTGTTGGGTCGCGCTGCCGCTGGCCCTGTACGCTTCTGCGGCGGTCGCTGTCGAAACCGGCAAAAACGCGCCCGCATCGACGGCTTCCGAAGCGACCTGCCCTTCGTTGCTGCAGCAGAGTTTCCCCCGCCTGCAAGACGAGAAGCCGCAGTCGTTGTGCCAGTACAGCGGCAAGGTGCTGCTGGTCGTCAACACCGCCAGTTTCTGCGGCTACACACCGCAATACGAAGGCCTGGAAAAGCTGCATGCGCGCTATGCCGATCGAGGACTGGTCGTGCTCGGCTTCCCGTCGAACGACTTCGGCCAGCAGGAGCCCGGAAACGCCAAGGCCATCGCCGACTTCTGCGCCAACACCTACGGCGTCAAGTTTCCGATGTTCGCCAAGACCGTGGTGGCGGGGCCGCAAGCCAACCCGCTGTTTGCGGCGCTGGCCAAAGCCACCGGCCAGCCACCGGCCTGGAACTTCCACAAGTACCTGATCGGCCGCAACGGCGCGGTCCTGGCCAGCTTCCCTAGCGACGTGAAGCCCGACAGCTCGGCGCTGGTGGGCGCTGTGGAACAGGCGTTGAAGCCCAAGCGCTGAATCAGCGCCGGACCTTGCCGTCGGCGGTCAGCATCGACAACTCGACGAAGTTCGACCCGACATGGTCGTACGCCCCGAAGTCGACGAGGTAGCCGCCAACGCTGTAGCGCTGCAGGCTTTCCAGCCCGGCGATCAAGGCTTCACGTGTGGGATTGGCACCGGCCCGGCGCAAACCCTCGACGAATACTTTGGCGCCGATGTAGCCCTCGATGCTGGAGTAGTTGGCGCTCGCGCTGATGTTGGTGCTGGAATTGATGCCGGCGCGGCGCACTGCCTCACCGTATTCGCGGGCAATCGGGGTGGTGGTGCTGAAAGGGTAGGGCATCACCTGGCTGATGACGACGCCCCCGGCGTCCTTGCCCAATGCGTCAGCCAAGGCCTGCGTGCCGACGAACGACACGTTGTAGAAGTTGCCACCGTAGCCAGCGGCGCGGGCCGCGCGGATGAACGCTGCACAGCCCTTGTAGGCGCCGATCATCACCACCGCGTCGGGCCGGACCGGCACGATCGTTGCGACGGCGGCTGCCACGTCGGTGCTGTTGCGCTCCACCAGCCCCACCGCCACCGGCTTCAAGTTGTGCCCAGCCAGCGCGCGTGTCACGCCGTCGATCCCCGCTTGGCCGTAGCTGTCGTTCTGACGCAGCACGGCAATGCGCTTCAAGTCCAGCGCTGTGAGTTGGCGGACGATAAGCGCGGTCTCGTCGTAGTACGAGGCCCGTACGTGGAACACCTGGCGGTTGAACGGCACACGCAATGCTTCGGCGCCGCTAAAGGGGGCAACGAAGGGCACTTGCGCCGCCGTCAGCAACGGCAGCGCCGCCAGCGAGGTGGGGGTGCCGACATAGCCGAACAAGGCAAACACGCCGTCTTTGATCAGGGCTGCGGTGTTGGCACGGCAGCGGTCGGGTTCGTAGCCGTCGTCGAGCACTCGCAACTCGATGCTGCGGCCGTTGACGCCACCTTCGGCGTTGACGCGTTCGAACGCCAGATTGGCGCCGCGGTTCATCTGCAGCCCGAGCTGCGCGGCCGGCCCGGTCAGCGCAGCCGATTGGCCGATGACCAACCGTTTGTCGGCCGGGCGTTGTGCCATGGCCGGCAGACCCAGCACCGCGGCACCGCCCGCAACCAACCGTTGCAGGGCGGACCGCCGGTTCGACAATGTTTTGAGGCGCTGTGCCATGGATGCGGATTCGCCGGGCCGATCGGTACCGGCAGAACTGTAGGCGACTGTTTGGCTATCGGCCAGTGGCGGCCGGAACTTGAGCCAGACGCGCCGCGCGACACAAGCCACCGGGTGCCCCCCGCGGAACCGGCTTGGCCGGGCCGCCAGGGGGCGCCCCCTTGAGGGGGAGCGCCGAAGGCGCTTCGGGGGTGGGCTATTTCAATGTTTCGATCAGGTCCGCATAAGCCTGCATCGCATCGTCCTTGCTTTTTCCTTTCTGCTCGGCCCAGGCGTCGAACTTGGCGCGGCCGACCATGTCGGTAAAGCCCGGACGCTTGCCTTCGACATCGCCTTCGGTCGCCTGCTTGTAGAGCGCATAGATCTGCAGCAGTGTCGCGTTGTCGGGCTTTTCCGGCAGGTCCTTGCTGTCGGCCACTGCTTGGTCGAATGCGGTCTTCGAGTTCGCCATCGGGTGTCTCCGTGAGTGAAAGTCCAGGCTTGACGGGGCGCATGTTACCCAGCATCGTGCCCCGCAGTCTTCGACCTGGAGTGCACTTGATGACAGAAGCCCGGCGCATGTCGCGCGTGGACACCGCGTGGCTGCGCATGGACAACGACGCCAACCTGATGATGATCGTCGGCGTCTGGCTGCTCCGACCCGCCATCACGCTGGCGGCGCTGCGCGAGCGCGTGGCCGACAAGCTGCTCAAATACGAACGTTTCCGCCAGTGCGCCGTGCCTGACGCGATGGGTGCGGCCTGGGTCGAAGACCCGCATTTCGAGATCGACCGGCATGTGGTCGAAGTCACGCTCGGCCCGGTCGGCACCGGCCCACTCGCTGAACGCCATGCGCTGCAGCGCTTGTGCGGCGAACTGGCCGCAACGCCGCTCGACCCGGCGCGGCCACTGTGGCAGTTCCACTTCGTGGCCGACTACGAAGGCGGCAGCGCCGTCGTCGCCCGCATCCACCATTGCATCGGCGACGGCATCGCGCTGATTTCGGTCATGCTGTCGATCACCGACGGCGGCAGCGACCCGCCCCGGCGCCAGCGCCGCGCCAAGCCCGACGCGCAGGAAGCCGACTGGCTCAGTGACGCCGTCATCAAGCCGTTGACCGACCTGACGGTCAAGGCGATCGCGATGTACGGCAGCGGCGTGGCGAAGTCGATGGAGGCTCTGTCGGACCCGCAGGCTTCGGTAGCAGGGTCACTGACCGGCTCCGTCGACCTGGCGCGCACCGGCTTGAAGGTCTTCGGCGACGCCGCAGCGCTGGCCCTGATGGCCGACGACTCACCGACTTCGCTCAAGGGCAAGCCGATCGGCCGCAAGTGCGTGGCCTGGAGCGAGCCGATGGCGCTCGAACCCGTCAGAACCGTCAGCAAAGGACTCGGCTGCACCATCAACGACTTGCTGCTGTCGTGCGTGGCCGGCTCGATCGGTGGCTATCTGCAAAGCCGGGGCGAAGACCCGGTCGGCAAGGAAATCCGCGCGATGGTGCCGGTAAACCTGCGGCCGCTGGAGCAGGCCTGGAAGCTCGGCAACCGCTTCGGGCTGGCGCCGCTGGTGTTGCCTATCGGCATTTGCAACCCGATCGAACGCGTGCAGGCGGTGCGCCAGCGCATGGCGCAGTTGAAGGGCAGTTACCAGCCGCTGCTGGCCTTCGGCGTGCTGGCGGTCAGCGGCTTCCTCATCAAGCCGGTGCAGGACTTGGTGCTGGGCCTTTTCGCGAAGAAGGCAACGGCGGTGATGACGAATGTGCCGGGTCCGAAAGAGCCGCTGTTCTTTTGCGGATCGACCTTGCGTCAGACCATGTTCTGGGTGCCGGCTTCGGGCGACATCGGCGTCGGCGTGTCGATCCTGAGCTATGGCGGCTTCGTGCAGTTCGGGCTCATCACCGACCAGGCACTGTGCCCGGAGCCCGAGCGCATCATCGAACGCTTCGAGCCCGAGTTCGAGAAGTTGCTGCACCTGACGCTGATGCTGCCCTGGCCCGGCGAGTCGGCCGACTGAAAACCACCAGAGGAGACCTGCATGACCGTCAACGTCGACATCGACCTGGGCTACGAATTCACTGTCAAGGCCGACTTCAAGACCGTCTTCGACTTGCTGTCCGACGTGCCGAACTCGGTCAGCCATTTTCCGAAGGTCAAGTCGCTCACCGACCTGGGCGACGGCACCTACCGCTGGGAGATGCAGAAGGTCGGCGCCGGTCAGGCCAGCTTGCAGACCATTTATGCCAGCCACTATGTCTCGGACCGTGCCAAGGGCAGCGTGAAGTGGACTCCGGTCGAGGGCGAGGGCAATGCGCTGATCGGCGGCAGCTGGAAGATCGCCAAGGCCAAGCAAGGCACGGATGTCGCGTTCAAGGTCGACGGCACCGTGATGGTGCCGGTGCCGGGGCTGATGAAAATGATGGTGGCACCGGTGGTGCAGGGAGAGTTCGAGAAGCTGGTCGAGAAATACATCGACAACTTGGTCAAGGTGTTCGGCGGCGAGGTCTAGCGCGACGCATCCGCTTTGGGCGATCCGATTGCGCTGATTTCCCTGATCGACGACACCCGCCAATGTTTCGAGTCCCGTGTGGGACTGCAGGCGACCGACACGCCCAGAACTGGACATTTGCGCGGGTCGATTCGGATCAGCCAGCGCACCGTCCCTGAGGAGAACCGGCCACCGGTGCTGCGGTGGCATGGAATCCCCCTAAATGGATTCGACGGTGCGCTAGGTAAATTCGCGAATGACTTTGTCTGACACTTTCGCTCGGTGGCCGCTCACGACCGGCACCGGCTACACCGATAGCCCATCACAACCGGAGACTTCCCGATGACCCACCGCCCCAGCCGCTTGGCAAGCTTGATCTCTGCGCTCGTCTTTGCCGCGTTGCCGCTGGCAGGCCTGAACGTTGCGCAGGCCGCCGACATCACCCTCAAAGCCTCGCACCAGTTCCCCGGTGGCAAGGGCGACGTGCGCGACGAGATGGTGCAGATCATCGCGCGCGAAGTGGCCAAGGCCAACGTCGGGCTGGAGATCAAGGTCTTCCCTGGCTCCAGCTTGGTGAAGGCGCAGGAGCAGTGGAAGGCCATGCTCAACGGGCAGATCGACATGAGTTCGTTCCCGCTGGACTATGCGTCGGGCTTCCATCCGCAATTCGGCGCCACGCTGATGCCCGGCCTCGTCAAGAGCCATGCCCATGCCGAACGGCTGAACAACTCGAAGTTCATGAAGGACATCAAGGACATCATCGAGAAAGGTGGCGTGCACGTGCTGGCCGATGCCTGGCTGGCCGGCGCCTTCGGCGGCAAGGACAAGTGCATCAAGCGTCCGGAAGACGCAGCCGGCCTGAAGGTGCGGTCGGCCGGTGCCACGTTCTCGCAGATGTGGGCCGGCGCCGGCGCGTCGATCGTCTCGATTCCGTCCAGCGAGGTCTATAGCGCATTGCAGCAGGGCGTGGCGCAGGCCACCGACACCTCCACCGGCAGCTTCGTCTCGTTTCGCCTCTATGAACAACTGAAGTGCCTGACGGCGCCGGGCGACAACGCGATGTGGTTCATGTACGAGCCGGTGCTGATCAGCAAGCGCAGTTGGGACAAGCTGAACCACGCGCAGAAAGCGGCCATGACGGCGGCCTCAAAGAAAGCCGAGGTCTTCTTCACCGGCGAATCGAAGAAGCTCGACGACAACATGGTCGCGGTCTTCAAGAAGAACAACACCGAAGTCGTGACCATGACCGATGCCGATGCCGATGCCTGGCGCGCTATCGCGCAGAAGACCTCTTACAAGAACTTCGCCGAGAAAGTGCCGGGCGGCAAGGAACTGATCGAAGAGGCTCTGAGCGTCAAATGAGCGGGCGCGGTCCCCGGATCGTCTGAATGTCGAATCAGCCGCAGCGCGTCGTGCCAGCGCCTGAACTGCTGAAGCCCAGCCATGGCTCGAGCCTGCTGCCGGAAGCCGCGTCCGAGCAGGGTCGGCTGGTTCAGCCCCCCGGATGGATCGCGGCCATTCATGCGGTCTCACGGCTGTTCGGGGTGTTCGCAGCCGGGCTGATCCTGTTGTCGATCGGCGTGGTCTGCCAGATGGTGTTCGTGCGTGCGGTGCTGAACCAGTCGTCGATCTGGCAAACCGAATTCGTCACCTTCGCGCTGATCGCATCGACCTTCCTGGGGGCACCTTACATTCTGCTAACGCGCGGCCATGTGGCGGTCGACGTGGTGCCGCTGATGCTGCGCCCGCCGGGGCGCCGCGCGCTACATCTGCTGAGTAGCTTGATCGCGCTCGGTTTCTGCCTTTTTTTCCTCTATGGATCGTGGCACTGGTGGCTCGAGGTCTGGCAACTCAACCAGACCACGTCGTCGATCTGGCGAGCCCGCTTGTGGATTCCCTACGCCGCGGTGCCGATCGGGCTGGCGCTGTTGTGCCTGCAGTACGTGGCAGAGATCGTGCAAGTGCTGCGCCGGCGGGAACATCCGTTCGGCATGAGCCCCGAAGACCGACTTTGAACGCCCGCAGCGTATGAGCCCACTCACCATCGGCCTGCTGATCTTCGCCGTGACCATCGCGGTGCTGGCCACCGGCATTCCGATCGCCTTCGCGCTCGGCGCCGTCTCATTGCTGTTCATGGTCGTCTTCGACGGCTGGAACAGCGTCAACTTCATGCCCGAGACGATCTTCGCCGGGCTCAACGACTTCACGCTGGTGTCGTTGCCGATGTTCATCATCATGGGTGCAGCGGTGGCGTCGTCGCGCGCCGGCAGCGACCTGTACGAAGCACTCGCGCGTTGGCTGCACAAGGTGCCGGGCTCGCTCGTCATCAGCAACATCGGCGCCTGCGCACTGTTCTCGGCACTGACCGGTTCTTCGCCGGCCACCTGCGCGGCCATCGGCAAGATGGGCATACCCGAGATGCGAAAGCGCGGCTACGACGCCGACCTGGCCACCGGCGCCATTGCTGCCGGCGGCACGCTCGGCATCCTGATTCCGCCCAGCATCACGATGATCCTGTACGGCATCGCATCGGAAACCTCGATCGGTCGGCTCTTCATCGCCGGCATCCTGCCCGGCTTGCTGCTGGTGCTGCTGTTCATGGCCTGGGCGATGTTCCTGAGCTGGAAGCGCGGCACCAAGCTGGTCGATGCCGACCGCGTCTACTCCTTCAAGGAGAAAGTGGAACTGCTGCCGAAGCTGCTGCCGTTCATTGCAGTGATCGTCGGCGTGGTCTATGCGCTGTACGGCGGCATTGCCACGCCATCGGAAGCGGCCGGCGTCGGCGCCATGTTGTGCCTGGTGATGGTGATGGTGATCTACCGCGTCTGGCAGCCGATGGCGCTGTGGGCGATCCTGCGCGACGGGCTGCGCGAATCGGGCATGCTGCTGTTGATCATCGGCACCTCGATCTTGTTCGGCTACATGATGTCGTCGCTGCAGGTGACGCAGGCGGTGGCGACGTCGATCGGTGAGATGCAGGTCAACC
>JALYUN010000056.1 GCA_030853725.1 Pseudomonadota bacterium
CTTCCAGCGCTTGCTCGTGGAAGCGGTCGACCATCGACTTGAACTCGTCGATGCTGGGTTCCGCTTGATAGCGCGGGTGCAATGCGAAGAACCCCAGCGTGTCGTAACCCCAGTAGTTCTTCAGGCCCTTGTCCAGCAGGAAGGGTTGGTCGACGAACATCTGGCTCGGCAGGATCTCGACACTGGTGACGCCCAGCTCGCGAATGTGTCGCAGCACCGAGTCATGTGCCAACCCGGCGAAGCGCCCGCGCTCGTGTTCAGGCACGTCGGGGTGCTGCAACGTGTAGCCGCGCACGTGGGCTTCGTAGAACACCGTCTGGTCCCAGGGGACCCGCACGTTGCGCGGGCGCTTCCACTGGAAGTGCGAATCCACCACCACGCACTTGGGCATCAGGTGGGCGCTGTCGCGTTCGTCGAAGCTCAGGTCGGCGTCGGGGTGGCCGACGGTGTAGCCGAACAACTCGTCACCCCACGTCAACTCGCCGATATAGGCTTTGGCGTAAGGGTCCAACAACAGCTTGTTGGGGTTGAAGCGGTGGCCTTCCAGTGGGGCATAGGGGCCATGGACTCGATAGCCGTAGCGCGCACCGGGCTTGAGCCCCGGCACGAAGCCGTGCCAGACCTCGTCGGTGTACTCCGGCAGCGCAATACGGGCCACTTCGTGCTGGCCGGCATCGTCGAAGATGCAGACTTCCACTTTGGTGGCATGGGCCGAGAACAGCGCGAAGTTGACTCCCCGTTCCATGGCGGTGGCCCCGCGCGGGTGGGGGGATCCTTCTTCGAGCAGGTCGGGTTCGAACATGGGACTCCAGCAAAACGTTGGGCATTGGAACGCAAGACGGCGCCGAGGCCTTGAGCCGACCTCGGCGCCGTCTTGCTGCGAATCGCCCATTCTGAGGCCGATGCCGCCTGCCCGGCCGCTGCGCGTGCCTAAACCCGCACCACGCGCTGCACCAGACTGCCGATAGTCAACCCCTGCACCAGGATCGAGAACACCACCACGCAGTAGGTCAACGTCAGCAGCATGTCGCGCTCGGGGCCATGCGGCAGCGACAGCGCCAGCGCCACCGAGATACCACCGCGCAGCCCGCCCCAGGTCAGCACCGGCCCGGCACCGGTCGGCAAGCGGAAGCGGCGGTTCAGCAGGCCTACCGGCAAGCCGACCGTGATTGCGCGCGCCAGCAGCGTGATGGCGATGGTGCCGGCAGCCACGACCAGAAAACCGTCGAAGAATGTCACCACCACCACCTCCATGCCGATCAGCACGAACAGCACCGCATTCAAAATTTCGTCGAGCAGTTCCCAGAAGCCGTCGATGTAGCGCCGGGTGGTGTCCGACATCGCCAGCGCCCGACCGTGGTTGCCGATGATCAGACCGGCCACCACCATCGCCAGCGGGCCGGAAATGTGCAGCCGGTTGGCCAGCGCATAGCCACCCATCACCATCGCCAGTGTCAGCATCACTTCGACCTGGTAGTGGTCGATGCTGCGCAGCAGGCGAAACGTGAAGTAGCCCAGCACCGCACCGAACAGCAAGCCGCCGCCGGCTTCTTCAGCCAACAGCTGCAGCACATGGGCCAGGCTCGGGGTGTCACCACTAACGGCCACGCCGACCAACAGCGCGAACACCACCACACCCACCCCATCGTTGAAGAGCGACTCGCCAGCGATCACCAGCTCCAGGTTCTTGGGCGCCTTGGCCGACTTCAGGATGCCCATGACCGCGATCGGATCGGTCGGTGAGATCAGAGCGCCGAATATCAGGCAGTAGATGAGCGAGATTGGAATTCCCAACGCCGGCAGCAGCAACCACATCGCCAGTCCCACCAGCGCAGTCGACAGCAGTGTGCCGAACACCGCCAGGCCACCGATCTGCCAGCGGTAGGCGCGCAGTTCCGACAGATCCACATGCAGCGCACCTGCAAAGAGCAACAGCGACAACATGCCCTGCATCAGCACATCTGAAAAATCGATCGACTTCAACAACGATTCTTCGTACTGGTGCAGGCTGGTAACGAGCCCCGTGGCGTCCAGCGCTACCAACAGCAACGACAGTCCGAGCGCCGCCACCATCACGCCGATGGCGGTCGGCAGACCGACGAAACGCTGGTTCAGATAGGCCAGCAGCGCGGTCAGTACAAGGCAGACGGCAGCGACTTCGAACATGGGGTGGCTATGCAATCTGCAGTCGGGATAGACCGGTCAGCTTAAGCGACACCGGATCGCTCCGGCTTGCACCTTAAAGTCACTGTCATGGATGCAGACCCCGTTAAAGAACCCCGCCTGTGGCGCGACAACGGCTGGACCGCGCGCGTCATCAAGAACCCCGACGACGACGGCTGGGCCGTAGAGATGACCCTGCACGGCCAGTCCGAACCGGCGCTGGTAGGGCCGTGGACCATGGGTCGCGACAAGAAAAATCCGAAGCCGCTGGACACGGCGGCTTTCAATACGCTCGTGAAGACCGCCGCCGAGGTGGTGCGGCGCCACGAGCAACAGCTTCATGCGGTGCTGCACCGCGAACTGACTTTGATGCACGAAGGCGAGCGGCTGCGCGTCACGCTGGACATCGTGCCGGACGACGACGACCCGCACGCCGTGCTGGCGGCCGAGAACGTCGGCGGTGATCCGTTGGCATCGGTACGCGTCGCGCCGAACTTCAAGCTGACGAACGCCAGCGCCGCTGCCTGGGTCGAAGGCGGCTACGGGCGGCCGTCGTAGCTCAACTTCCGTCCACCACGTTCAGCCACAGTCGCAAGTCGAATTCGAGCTGGTGGTACTCGGGCTCCATGTGGCGGCACAGCGCGTAGAAGGCGCGGTCGTGATCGGGCTCGCGCAAGTGCGCCAGTTCGTGCACCACGATCATCCGCAAGAAGGCTGCGGGTGCTTCCTTGAAGACACTGGCAATGCGGATCTCGCGCTTGGCCTTCAGCCGGTTGCCCTGCACGCGGCTGATGCGGGTGTGGCTGCCGAGCGCCTGCGACACGATCCGCAACCGACTGTCGTAGACCACGTTCGAGAGCGCCGTGGCCTGGCGCATGTGGCGCGCCTTCAGTCCGCCGACGAAGTCGCGCAGCGCAGCGTCATTGCGCACGGTGTGTGCTTCGGGATAACGCGCGGCCAGCACGGTGCCCAGGCGCCCTTCATCGTGCAGTTGCTGCGCCTGTTGTCGCAGATCAGCCGAGTAGGCGTCGAGGTACTTCAAGTGGGTTGAGCGAAGACCAGCAGCAGGTTGTTGGCCGGCATGGCCACGCATTCGCGGAACTGCAAGCCCGCCGCCGTGGCTGTGGCCTGCACGTCGGCCAGACGGCGCAGGCCCCATTGCGGGTCGAGCTGGCGCAGTTCGATGTCGAAGCTGCGGTTGCCATCGGCGGTGGGCTCGCCGTCGACGATGAAAGGACCGTAGACGACGAGCTGTCCGCCCGGCACCAGATGCGCGGCCGCACCCTGCATCAGCGCAGCACAGGTGGCCCATGGCGCGATGTGCAGCAGATTCGCGCAATAGACCGCATGCAGCGCCGCCGGTACGCCCGCCCACGGCGCCGCAGCAGCTTGCGCCAGCAAGTTCAAATGCAGCGGCGGCTGCACGTTGGGGATGCCCGCGCACCAGGCGTCGATCGAAGCCAGAGAGGCCGCATCGCCCTCGCTCGGCCACCACTGCCAACCCGGCAGTGCAGCCGCGAAGTGCGCCGCATGTTGGCCGCTACCGGCCGCGATCTCGAGCGCCGCGCCGCTTGCCGGCAGCAGGCGCTGCAACTGCGTCAGGATGGGCGCCCGGTTGCGTTCCGCGGCGGGACTGTGGCGGATCGAGGGTTCGTTCATGACAGGGAGCGTGGCAGCGCGCATCGGCGCGGAGGGAGTCGAAGGCTACAGCCGAGGCGCCTTGCGCGGCCCACGCCTGCGGTGCGTCGTTCTGCTTTCATTGCAGCGCTCGGCATGCGGTCTTCGGCGACGCCAGAAAACGCGCGCCGTAGCCCGGCGCTGTCAGCGTCACCACGCGGTTGCGCTGCCGGGCCGGCAAGCTGACCTGGGTCGACGACGAGCGTGGCGCGCCGGGATTGCCGTCCCAGGTCCATGAGAAGCTGACCAGACACGACTGCGGCACGTCGCCGTCATTGCGTGCGTCGACGGACAGACTGCTGCCGACGGCCTGCGCGGTGAAGCTGGGCTCGACCCGCAACGGCACAGGCGAACGCCGCGACAAGCCACCACCACCACCGATACCGATACCGCTAGCGGCCGGCTCGACCGAGACTGGCTGCACCGCAACGCGCGCTGGTGCGGCACCACCGACCGGGTAGCCCGCCTTGGCGCAAGCGGCGCGCACGGCGCGGTTGTCGACCGCTGGCGTGATCGCAGCGTGACCATCCTCGGCATAAGTCAGATAGAGCACGCCTTTGGCAACGCCGCAATGCAGCACCGTCCACGACGGCTTCGCCGCGTCCGCGGCCGCTGACGCAAGCCCGCGGGTCGCCCCGAACGCCAGCGTGCATGACAGCAGGCACGCTGTCGCGAACAGGCTGCGCAGGGCGGCCATTGGCATGAATGCTCAGCGGCTCCTGCGCGCATTCGGGCCCGCCCGCTGCCCTGCCCCCTGCCGCGCCCTTTGCCGCATTTGCGCCAGTGGCCGCTTGCCCTTCAACTGCAGCTCGATGCCGTCGTTGAGCCGCCCCCGCAGGTGGATCACTTCTTCGACATGGCCATACACCCCCGGGAAGCGCAGGTCGAGCCAGAGCCACAGCGTGCAGGCACGCAGCGCGTGCTCCATGCGTTCGAGCCGGCTGTGGTTGTCGACCTCGTCCAGAAACCACGGCCGGCTGACCCGCCCCAGATGAGCATGCGCCGCAGCCCAGTCCAGGAAGGCCTGCACCTGCGTTTCGGTGCGGGTGTCGACTGGCGCCTGAGCGTAGACGAAGCGTTCACGCAGGGTTAGCGTGCTGCCGACCTTGTCGATCTGCTCGGCCAACTCCAGCATCTGTTCCAGCGCCGCCACCGCGAAGTGCGCGTCGTCCAGCTTCAACTGCTGCATGAACACCGCCAGCACTTCGCGCAACTGGGTCTTGCGCAGCCGGGCCGAGATGGTGTCGATGTGCCAGCCGTTCGGCGCCACCGGAGCCTTGAAGTCGGCGGGTGCGCGCGGGGTCTGCTCCAGCCGCTCTGCCAGCGTTTCCGCCGCGCCGGCTTCGGCCACGTCCAGCACGCCGACAAAGCCTTCCTCGTGGATGCCATAGCGCCCGGCCCGACCGGCGATCTGGTGGACCTCGCCGGTTTCCAGCAGCCGGTCGCCAACGCCGTCGAACTTGGTCACGGTACTGAAGAGCACACGGCGGATCGGCAGGTTCAGGCCCATGCCGATGGCATCGGTAGCGACCAGGATATGGCTTTCACCACTCGAGAATCTTTCCGCTTCGCGGCGCCGCACCTCAGGCGGGAGCGCGCCGTAGATGACCGATACCGGATGCCCACCGGCAGCGATCTCGTCGCGCAACATCAGCACATCGCGGCGGCTGAAGGCCACCACCGCATCACCCAGCTTCAAAGCGCCGATAGCCACCGGCGCGGGCAGCAGCTGGACATGTTGCTTGCGTCCGAAATGCCGCACGGTGCAACGCTCGCCGCACAGGCCCAGCAGGCTCTCGATCGCAGGCACCGCGTATTCGGAACAGATGATGATCAGCTCGGTGGCTGGCACCGCCACGATCGCCTGGGTCCAGGCCCAGCCGCGCGAGCTGTCGAAGATCATCTGCGCTTCGTCGACCACCGCCACGTCGACACGCTCGGTCGTGCGCACCATCTCGATCGTGCTGCTGACCGCGCGTGCACCGGGCGCCGGCACGTTCTCTTCACCGGTCAGCAATGAGCACGGCACGCCGCGCGCCACCAGCCGGTCGCGCCCTTCCAGTGCCAGCAGCCGCAGCGGCGCCAGGTAGGCGCCCGCGGCGGCTTGCGCCAGTCGTTCGAACGCCGCATGGGTCTTGCCGCTGTTGGGCGGGCCGACGAACAGCGTGACCTTGCGATGCAAGCTGCGGGCTTGGGTGAAGGTGTCGGGATAGCCCTGGAAGGCCAGTTCGACATTCAGGCCGCTCAGGGTGTCGAGCTCGGTGACCTGGTGATCCCACCGTTCCTGCGCGCGGCTGCATGCGGCGGCCAGTGCTTCCAGCGTTTGCGGCACCGCGCATTCGGCCTGCAGGCGCGGCAACAGCAAAGCCAAACGCTCGCTGCGTCGGTCGCGGTCGGCCTTTGACAACAGGGCCCGGCTGCGCGCCACCAGCGCCTCCAGGTGCGCCATCAGTTCGGCCGCATGCGGGTAGCCCTGCGGCACGCCCAGTGCCTGCTGCAGCGCCAGCAGATCTCCGTTGCGGAAGTAGGCCCAGATCGGATCGAGCGCCAACGGCAACCGGTAGTGCACTTGCACCTTCCAATCGGGCTCCGACAGCGGCAGGCTCTGGCTGACGCGGCGACTCCAGACAGCGGCTTCTTGCGTCACGCCCACGGCCTCCAGCGCCGCGCGCCGCTCCAGCATCTGCGCACGGGCGTTCGGATGGGTGCCGACTTCGTCCAGGTGCTGCAGCGCCGCGTCGATCAATGCGGGGTCGATCCACCGGCTCGGCCGCGAAGGCGGTGACGGCTTCTGCAGCAGCACATAGCCGAGCTTGTCCAGGTGCTTCTCGAAACCGGGGTTGCCTTCGGGCAGGAAGTCGGCCGGCTTGACGATCTGCGGCAAGCTGAAGGACGCAGCACGAATGCGCGCCACATCGGCCAAGCCGATGTGCGGCAGCAGGCGTTCGGCGTGGGCCGGGGTCGGCAGCTTGTAGGGTGTGGCAGGCGGCGTGGCGGACGGCGACGCAGGCGGCGTGGGGACGGGCTCGGTGATCGGGTTGCTCATGCAGTGACGGTAGGTACAAGGCTCCGATAATCGCTCATGAACGCACCAGAGCCCACCCGCACCGATTTCGCCAGCTTGCCGCTGCCACCCCAGACGCTCGAAAACCTGAGCCGCCTGGGCTACGACGCGATGACGCCGATCCAGGCCGCAAGCCTGCCACTGGCTCTGGCCGGGCACGACCTGATCGCGCAGGCCCGCACCGGCAGCGGCAAGACCGCCGCCTTCGCGCTGGCATTGCTGGCGAACCTCAACATACGGCGATTCGCGGTACAGACGCTGGTGCTGTGTCCGACGCGTGAACTGGCCGATCAGGTGACGCAAGAGATACGGCGCCTGGCCCGCTCAGAGGACAACATCAAGGTGCTGACGCTGTGCGGCGGCGCCACGATGCGGCCGCAACTGGCCAGTCTGGAACACGGCGCGCATGTCGTGGTCGGCACCCCGGGCCGCATCATGGACCACCTGGAGCGCGGCAGTCTGCAGCTCGACGCGCTGAACACGCTGGTGTTGGACGAAGCCGATCGCATGCTCGACATGGGTTTCTTCGACGACATCGCCACGGTCGCCAAACAGTGCCCGAAGCAGCGCCAGACGCTGCTGTTTTCGGCCACCTATCCGGAAGGCATCGGCAAGCTCAGCGCCGCTTTCCTGCGCGACCCGAAGACCGTGAAGCTGACCGACGCGCCGGCCCTGACGCAGATCCGCCAACGCTTCTACGAAGTAACGGAAAATGAAAGGCTGCATGCGGTGTCGCTGTTGCTGGACCACTTTCGCCCGGTCGGCACGCTGGCTTTCTGTAACACCAAGCAGCAATGTCGTGACCTGGTGGAAGTGCTGCGGGGGCAAGGCTTCACGGCGCTGGAATTGCATGGCGAACTCGAGCAGCGCGACCGCGACCAGGTGCTGGTGCGCTTCGCCAACCGCAGCACCAGCGTGTTGGTGGCGACCGACATCGCCGCCCGCGGGCTCGACATCGAAAAGCTCGAAGCCGTCATCAACGTCGACATCAGTCCCGACCCCGACACCCACACCCACCGCATCGGCCGCACCGGCCGGGTCGACGCCCTGGGCACCGCCTACAGTCTGGCGAGTCTGGACGAGATGGGGCGCGTGGGCCGCATCGAACAAGCGCTCGGTTTCAGCTCTGAATGGCAGCCGCTGGCCGAGTTGACGCCCGCCGGCGGGGCGCCCCTGTCGCCGCCAATGCGCACCTTGCAGATCGTTGGGGGCCGCAAGGAAAAAATTCGCCCCGGTGACGTGCTGGGCGCGCTCACCAAGGACCTGGGCTTTGCCGCGGCGCAGATCGGCAAGATCGACGTCAACGACTTTTCGACCTATGTGGCGGTGGAGGCGGAGATTGCAGACGCGGTGTTGCGCAAGCTGTCGGCGGGCCGGGTCAAAGGCAAAAGCGTCAAGCTGCGCCTGCTCGAAGGCTAAATCAGCCGGGGCGCTCCAACGCACTCAGCAGGCGCTGCCGGTCGAACCCGACCTGCGCGCTACCGCGCACCAGCAAGACCGGGGTTCCCGGCGAACGCGTGGCATCGAAGGCGGCACGGCAAGCGGCGTCGCGTTCGATCGAACATTCGCTGAATGCGATCTGGTTTGCGTCGAACCAGCTACGCGCTTCGGCACAGATGCCGCAGGTGTCGGACGACAACATGCGAATGTCGCCCGGCGCGGCCAACGTGGCCACCTGCTCGCCGATGCGCTCTTTGGCGCGGCCGGCCCACCAGGAGCTGGCCACGCTGACGCCGAGCACCAGCAGCACCAGGCCAAAGATCGAAGAACGGGAATGGCGCACGGGCACTGCGGTGCGCTCAGATGGCGGCGGTGACGACGATCTCGACACGCCACTGTGGTTTCGCCAGCACCGCTTGCACGGTGGCCCGCGGCGGCGCGTGGCCAGCCGGCACCCAGGCGTCCCACGCGGCATTCATGCCGGGAAAGTCCGCCAGGTCGGCCAGGAAAATCTGGCACATCAGGATGCGCTGCTTGGTGCTGCCCACCCTTGCCAACAGGGCGTCCACCGACGCCAGCACCTGCTGCGTCTGCCCGCCGATATCTTGCGTGGCGTCGCCCGGCACCTGCCCCGCCAGATAGGCCACGCCGTTGTAGACCGCCATTTCGGACAGCCGTGCGCCGACGTCGAATCGTTGAACCATGACTGGTCTCCTCAATGTGATCGTTTGCGGGCTTGCGCTTTGACGCTGGCCGGCGCGGCCTTCCGGCCGAGCCGGCTTTCGGTGCCGGCCAGCAGCTTGCGGATGTTGCCTTCATGGCGCCAGATCAGCAGCAAGCTCATGCCGACGATGGCGAGTAGCGCCGGCTGCATGCCCCAAATCAGCGCCTGATAGAACGGCGCGAACAACGCTGCCACCAGTGAAGCCAGCGACGAATAGCGCATGAAAGCCGCCACGATGATCCAGCTCAAAAGTGTGGCAGCACCGAGCCAGGGGTTGATGGCCAGCAGCACGCCGGCTGCCGTGGCCACACCCTTGCCACCCTTGAATTTGAAAAACACCGGCCACAGATGGCCGATGAACGCAGCCAGGCCGACGAATGCGGCAATGTCTGCGCCGAGCCCGAAGCGCGGCCCCCAGATCAGCACCCCCAGCACCGGCACATAGCCCTTCAGCACATCCAGCGCCAGCGTCAGCACCGCCGCCGCGCGGTGGCCCGAGCGCAGCACATTGGTCGCGCCGGGGTTGTGGCTGCCATAACTGCGCGGGTCTGCCAGACCGAAGGCACGGCTGACGATGACCGCGAACGACAACGACCCGACCAGATAGCCGGCCAGCAACACAAGGACAATGGCGACGAGGTGCATGCGGCTGGAAGTGTAGCGATGGGGGCTTCGGCTCGGCTGATTTCGCCTCCGGGCGGAGTCCGCGTACGCTCGCGTTCGGCTGGCACTGCGCACCGTGGCTGCATGTCAAGCTGCGCCGACGTTCCTCAACCTTTAATTCCGAAGCTCAAGATGCCCCATAAAGTTCTCACGATGGTTCGCGCGCTACCGCTGGCGTTGCTGGCGGCCTCGATATTCACGGCCGGTGCGGCCCATGCCCAAGCCTGGCCCACCAAACAGCCGATCAAACTGATCGCGGTGTTTCCGCCCGGCGGCTCGGTCGACCAGATCGCACGCGTGCTGGCGCCGGTGCTGCAGGATCGGCTGAAGCAGAATGTGATCGTCGAAAACAAGGGCGGCGCTTCGGGTTCGATCGGCACCGCGCAAGTCGCATCGGCAGCGCCCGATGGCTACAGCTTCGCGGTGGTGTTCGACACCCACGGCGTGAACCAGAGCCTGATTCCGAGCCTGCCCTACGACACCAAGCGCGATCTGGCTGCCGTGGCCTTGATCGGCACCAGCGCGATGGTCATCACCACCGTGGTTGACTCGCCCTACAAAACCATCGGCGACGTGTTCGCGGCGGCCCGGGGCGGCAAGGACCTCAGCTACGGCACCATCGGCTCGGGTAGCCTCGGCCACCTGGCAATGACGATGCTGGCCAAGGACGAGAAGCTGAACCTGGTGCACATT
This sequence comes from Pseudomonadota bacterium, assembly GCA_030853725.1. GTDB lineage: Bacteria > Pseudomonadota > Gammaproteobacteria > Burkholderiales > Burkholderiaceae_C > Rubrivivax. Next base: position 10,425 of record JALYUN010000056.1, read on the forward strand.
CCCTACCGCGGCGGCGGCCCGCTGATGAACGACGCCATCGCCGGGCATATTCCGCTGGCGATCGGTTCGGTCTTCGTGTCCAAACCGCACATCGACAACAAACGCCTGCGCCCGTTGGCCGTCACCACCAGCAAGCGCAGCGCCGCGTTGCCCGACGTACCCACACTGGCCGAAAGCGGCGTACCCGGCTTCGACGCGCCTTCGTGGTGGGCGGTGCTGGCACCGGCAAAAACGCCGCCGGAAATCATCAAGCGCATGAACGAAGAGATCAACGCCGCCTTGAAGCGGCCTGATGTGGCACAGAAGCTGGCAGCGCAGGGCATCGTCATCGACACCACCACCCCGGCTGCGGCGCAGCAATTCATCGCGACCCAAGTCGACACCTGGGCCAAGGTCGTCAAGGCCAACAACATCAAAGCCGAATAGATGGGATCCCCCCCGAAGCGCCTTCGGCGCACCCCCCCGGGGGGGCGACCCCTGTGG
>JALYUN010000069.1 GCA_030853725.1 Pseudomonadota bacterium
CGCCAACGGTGCCGTGGCTCCCTGCAACACGCGCAGCAGCGGCCCGATCGGCGCCGTCGTCGTCGCCCACGGCAGCTCGCCGGTCAGGAGTTCGAACAGCAGCAGGCCGAGCGCGTACACGTCGGTCGCGGTCGTTATCACGCCGCCGGTGAGCTGTTCGGGCGCGGCATAGACGGGGGTCAACGGCGCCCCCCGCGTGAGGGTGGCGTTGGCCGCGTCGTCGGCGAGCAGCTTGGCGACGCCGAAATCGAGCAGTCGCACCTGGCCGTCGGCGTCGACCAGGATGTTGGCCGGCTTCAGGTCACGGTGGACGACCAAGTGATGGTGCGCGTAGGCCACAGCGTCGCAGACCTGGACGAACAGGCGCAACCGTTCGTCGAGCGAAGCCGCCCCCGCAGCGACGACCGCGCCGATGTCGCGTCCCTCGACGAACTCCATCGCCATGTAGGGCCGGCCGTCGGGCGCGACCCCGCCGTCGAGCAGGCGGGCGATGCCGCTGTGCTGGAGCCGGGCCAGGATCTGGCGCTCGATGCGAAAGCGTTCAGACTGCGCGTCGGCTTCGCGAAGCAGGAGCTTCAGCGCCGCGCGCTGGGTGTATCCGCCTTCGACTCGCTGCGCTTCGTAGACCTCGCCCATGCCGCCGCGGCCGATCGCGCGCACGACGCGCCAGGGTCCGACGCGGGTGCCGGCGCCCAGCGTGGCGTCGGGCTCTGTGGCCGGCGTCGGAACGGCCGGACGGGCGAGAAAGTCGCCGCACGCAGAAGCCGCGGCGAGCAGGCTGGCCACTTCGGCGACCACTGCCGGGTCACCGACGGCGAACGTTGCCAGACGAGCAGCGCGCTCGGATTGCGGCAGGTCGAGCAGCCGGTCGAACAGCGCGTCGACATGGGCATGCTGAGCGCACGTGAGACCGGAGCCGGCATCGTCTGAGGGGATGGTCATTCGGGCGTCCTGAGGCGTGGGCCTCACTGTCGCGGCCGACGCCTCCCTGGCGCGATGCTAACCAGAGTGCTTCGCACTGCGGTGTTCGCCTTCGGCTCATTTTGCTCAGACACCGACGCGTCGGTGGTTGAGGCGTAGGGGTACCGGCGCGGGCCGCCAAAGCTCCAGTGCTCGGCGCCAGGGCTTAGTGCACGCTGCGCGCTGCGGCCTGCCGGCCGCATCACCTACCGAAACAACCCCAGCCGCTGCGCTTCCAGCGCCACCTCGGCGCGCGAACTCACGTTCAGCTTGCGGTAGATCTGCTTGACGTAATCGGCGATCGTGTGCCGGCTCAGGCCGAGTTGCACGCCGATCTCGGGCAGGGTGTAGCCCTTGGCCACGCGCAGCAACACTTCGCTTTCGCGGTCGGTCAGGCTGACGTTGGGCAAGGTCGACGCGGCCGGCCGCGGCTTGGACTTTTCGCTGAAGTAGGCCATCACGCGGCGCGCGATGCTCGGCGACAGCGGCGGCTCGCCCTGGCTGATGCGCTGGAGTTGCTCGGTGATCAGCTCGCGCGGCTGCTCTTTCAAGATGTAGCCGAACGCCCCGGCCTGCAGCGCGGGGAACAGGTGTTCGTCATCGTCGTGGATCGTCACCACCACCGACTGCGCTTCGGGCTGCATGTCGCGCAGCCGCGTCACCACATCGACGCCGCTGCCGTCGGGCAGACCCAGGTCGATCAGCGCCAGATCGAACTTCACCGCCGGCACCAATTGCATGGCATCGTGAATGCGGGCGCTTTCCGAAATGGTGGCGCCGGGGAAAACCTGCATTACCAGCTTGCGCAACCAGGCGCGGATTTCCGGCAGGTCTTCGAGCAACAAGATGTTTTTCATTCGCGTGCAGGAGCCCAGTGGAATGGCCATCTTATCGGCGCAATCCCGACCGACTAAGCCGCTTCGATGGCGCGATTGAGCGGAAGCGTGAGGCGTATCACGGTTCCGTAGCCGGGTCCGGACTCAATCAGGCACTGCCCCTGTAACTGCTTGGCGCGGTTCTTCATGCTGGCCAGGCCGTGGCCGCGGTCGAGCCGGCCGTCGACCTCGCTGGTGATGCCGTCGCCGTTGTCCTGCACCACCAGTTGGAAGTCGCCAGCGTCGATGCCGGCCGTGACCGCGCAATGCGTGGCACCGCTGTGCTTGATGACGTTGCTGGTGGCTTCGCGAAGGATGCGCGTAGTCTGCACATAAGCGCGCGCACTCAGGGTCTGCGGCAGGTCTTCCGGCGCTTCCCAGTCGCCCTGAATCCCGGCCTGCGCCAAGCGCGAAACCACTTCGGCGCGCCAGTCGCCCAGTGCGTCACCCAGCCGCACCGGCCGTCCGGTCAGGCCGCGCACCGACAGCCGCATTTCTTCCAGCGCTTCACGCGCCAGGGTGCTGATGCGTTCCGATTCGCTGGTGTGCACGATGGTCAGCAGCTTGGCGCCCAGGTCGTCATGCAGGTCGGCCGCGATCCGCTTGCGTTCGCGTTCGGTGACCTGCTCCACCCGCAGTTCGGCCAGTTGGCGGAAGTTGCGTTCGATCTCTTCGGTGGCTTCGCGCACCCGCAGCTCCAGCTCGGCCTTGCCTTCTTCGGCCTGGTTCAAGGCGCGGCCGTGCTGCTGCACCAGGCGCAGCCCCACCAGCACGAATACGATCGGCACCACCAGTTGCGCCACATGGGCTGCGAGCGGCCTTGCATCGGCCCACTGCGCCGCCAGCTCGATCGCGCCGGCCAGCGTGGCTGCCGCCATCATCGACCCCATCAGCCAGGCCGAGCGCGGGTTGCGTTGCAACCGCAGGTGCCAGACCGACGCCACCACCACTTCGGTCGCCAGCACCGCGTACCACACTTGCGCGATCGCATTGAGTCGCTCCGGGCCGGCAATCACCAGTGTGGCGGCGATCACGGCGCATTGCAGCGGCATGGCGAAGTTGACGCTGCGGTAGCGCTCGCCGGCATAGCGCAACAAAAACTGCACCGCGGCCCAGGTGATCAGCCCCAGCAGCACACACGACGCGAACTCCACGGTCCACTGCGACACCGGTACCGTGCGCAGCCACAGCCGGGTGTCGATCAAGGCCCAGCCCACCGACAGCGCCCCGAAGTAAGCCAGATGACTTTCACGCCGGTTGACCCAACCCAGCACGAACATGAAGCCACCCATCAGCAGCAGCGTGGCAGAGAGCGCTTGCGGTGCGGCCACCTGCAACGCAATGCGCCGCGCAGCACGGGGCTCCAGCGCAGAGCGCAGGCCGATCTGCAGCGTCGACAGCCCGCCGGCACGCTGGCGCGCGCCGACCTCTGACAGCGGATAGCCGGCCACCTTGATGTCGATCAAGTTGCCTTCGGGTTTGAGCAGCGCCGAAGGCAATGAGATCAGCTGCGGGTGGTTGCAGTTGTTGGTCAGCGGTTCGGTCATGCGCCCGCCGCTGTGGATCAACTGCCCGTTCAGATGCACTTCCAGGTTGCTGCAGACGTGTTCGATGAACAGCGCCATCAGGTCGTCGGTTTCCAACTCGCCGATCGGCTCGAGCTGGATCCGGTACCAGGCGCGGCCCTTGCGTCGCGGGTCGTCATGGGTCCATGTGTCGGGTAGGGCGACCAGTTCGGCCTGCTCGTACTCAGGGAAAGTCGCCTGACCGCTGTAGACGCGGAAGGCCGAGTGCAGCTCGACGGTTTGTGCGCGTGCCGGGACCGTCCAACCCAGCATCGCCAGGAGCACCGCAACGAGCGCAAGAAAACGGCCGGCGTACAGGCGTGCGGCTCGGTCCGGTCGGGCGATGGGCATCAGGGGCGCGATTGTGCATGGGCCTCTTCCAGCGCATGGCTCCTGCGCGGCCAACGCGCTGCGACAATGCGCACTCCTGTGCAAACCGACCGCTTCTTGATCCGCGAACACGCTTTCGGCACCCCCGAGCAACCCGCAGACAACCGCCGCCTGGCGCGGCTGTGCGGGCCGCTGGACGCACACCTGCGCAGCATCGAATCGGCGCTGGGGGTGCGGCTGTCGCGGCGCGACGCGGCTTTTCGCGTGGAAGGGCCGCGCGAGTCGATTGCCAGCGCCGTGCGCCTGCTCGATCTGCTGTACGAGCAAGCCGACCGCGGCCTTGACGAACGCGACCTGCAACTGGCGCTGCTGCGGCTGGCAGGGCCGCCGCGCGCGGAATCTGCCGGCACTGCAGCCACGGATGAGGGCGCCGACCCGGATGCCGAGCCGATCGTGCTGCACACCCGTCACAGCGACCTGGTGGGCCGCACGCCGAACCAGGTGCGCTATCTGCAGCAGATCCTGAAGCGCGACATCAGCTTCGGCATCGGCCCGGCGGGAACGGGCAAGACCTTCCTGGCGGTGGCTTGTGCGGTCGACGCGCTCGAACGACAGGGCGTGCAGCGCATCGTGCTGACGCGCCCGGCGGTCGAAGCCGGCGAGCGGCTCGGCTTTCTGCCGGGCGACCTGGCGCAGAAGGTCGACCCGTACCTGCGCCCGCTGTTCGACGCGCTGCACGACCTGATGGGCCCCGACCGCGTAGCCAAAGCGTTCGAGAAGCAACTGATCGAAATCGCGCCGCTGGCATTCATGCGCGGGCGCACGCTGAGCCACGCCTTCGTGATCCTGGATGAAGCGCAGAACAGCACCCGCGAACAGATGAAGATGTTCCTGACCCGCATCGGCTACGGCAGCCGCTGCGTGGTCAACGGCGACACCAGCCAGATCGATTTGCCGTCCGGTGTCGTGAGCGGTTTGATCGACGCTGAGCAGGTGCTGCAAGGCGTGCCGGGCATCGGCTTCACGCATTTCGATGCGAGCGACGTGGTGCGCCACCCGCTGGTGGCGCGCATCGTCGAAGCCTACGACCTAGACCGCACCCGATCTTCTAGCGCCACGACGCCGGAGTTCCGACGTTGAATCCCGCGCTGCAGCTTTCGCTGCAGTTCGCCGACGCCCGACACCGCAGTGACCTGCCGCGCCACCGCGTGCGGCGCTGGCTGCGCGCGGCGTTGGCCGTAGGCGGCCTGCCGGGGCGCATCACGGTACGCATCGTCGATGCCGAAGAGGGTGTGATGCTCAACCGCAATTTTCGCGGCCAGAACCACGCCACCAACGTGCTGACTTTCGACTATGAAACCGCGCCGGAAGTGGTGGCCGATCTGGTGTTGTGCGCGCCGGTGGTGGCGGCTGAGGCCCGGGCGGCCCGGCTGCCGGTGGCTGCGCACTACGCCCACTTGCTGGTGCACGGGGCGCTGCATGCGCAGGGCTTCGACCACCAGCGCGACGCAGAAGCGGCAGTGATGGAAGCGCAAGAGAGCCGCATCGTCCAGGCACTGGGCTTCGGTGACCCCTACGGTGCTGTGCTGGCAGCTGAGCGCCCGAAGCTGATCCGGTAGTCGGCGGAATCGGCCGCTGGCGGAGGGCGCCGTGGCCCGTTCCACGGCAACGCGCACCGTGCAGTACTGACAATGCCGCACTACCGGGTGCTGCACTACCGGGTGCTGCACTACCGGGTGCCGCACTACCGAGTGCCGTAGATCCGGTCGCCCGCATCACCCAGCCCGGGCACGATGTAGCCGTGTTCGTTCAACTCGCGGTCGATCGCTGCGGTGTAGACCGGCACGTCCGGGTGGTGGCGGTGGAAGTTGGCCAGCCCCTCGGGTGCCGCGAGCAGGCTCACGAAACGGATCGAACGCGGGTTGGTTTCTTTCAGCCGTTCGACCGCGGCCACGGCCGAATTGCCGGTGGCCAGCATCGGGTCGAGCACGATCGCGTCGCGTTCGTGCATACCCTGCGGCATCTTGAAGTAGTACTCCACCGCTACCAATGACTTCGGGTCGCGATAAAGCCCGACGTGGCCCACGCGCGCCCCCGGCACCACTTCGAGCATGCCGTCCAGGAAGCCGGTGCCGGCGCGCAGGATCACCACGAAGACCGTTTTCTTGCCGTCCATCACCGGCGACTGCATGGTTTCGAGCGGGGTCTCGATCTCGATCATCTGCAGCGGCATGTCTCGCGTGACCTCGTAGGCCATCAGCATGCTGATCTCGTGCAGCAGGCGACGAAAGTTGCTGGTGCTGCGGTCCTTCTGGCGCATCAGCGTCAGCTTGTGTTGCACCAACGGGTGGTCGATCAGGTGGACGGTGGGTGAGGTGGGTGCGTCGTTCGTGATGAGCATGGTTCGGCGGTGTCTCAAGCGGAAGTAGCTCTCTGAGGAGAGCAGAAATCGAACTGTCGGCGCTCCGGTTTTCGTGCAGGGCTGTAGGCGCTCTGCAGGCCCTTGCTAAAACACCGTGCCGTCGCTGTCGATCCGCAGTGGCGGCACGCCGTCGGCGCGCAGTTCGCGGGCAATCTCGCGCCCGGCGGCCCAGGTGCCACCTTCCAGGATGCAGGCCAGCGGCAGTTCGGCCGCGGTCTTGTCGCCCAACTGCTGGCGCACTTGCAGCGCCAACTCGTCCAACAGCGCCACGGTCAACGCGCGCCATTCGACGATGAATTCGTCCTGCGGCTTCCAGGTGCGCGCCATTGAACGCGGGTTGCGCGGCACGATCACGCCACTGTCCAGCAGCAGGCCCCCGTTGCGGTACTCCGGCAGACCGGTCAGCGCTTCGACCCCGGTGACCTCGACACCAGCCCACTGCAGCGGCTCCAGCAAGGAGTAGGTCAGCCACTGACTGAGTTTGTGGAACGGCACCCAGCCGCCGGTGGTGGGATCGGTGTCGGCACCGATCACTGCGGCCGCCGCCGGGCCGACCGACGCGCCGGCCCAGGCGTGCGGCCAGACGTCGCCTGCCAGCAGGCTCTGCACGCGGCTGCCACTCGTCCAGATCGGGCCCAGCAAGCGAAGCACCTGGTCCAGTATTTCAGTGGCGCTGACGCTGCGGCGCGTGCCGCTGGCGGTGATGCGGTCGTAGAGCAGGCCCGGGCGGGCCGGCAAGTCGGTGGAGGCTGTTTCCGTGCGCAGTGCGGCACCCAGCCTTTCCAGCAAGCCGGCGCGCCCTTCCAGACCCACCATCGTGTTGGTCGGCCCGGCCTGGAACAACGGTCGCAGCAAGGCTACGTCCATGCGTTCGAGCAGGGCCGCGTCGGCGCGTAGTGGGGCGGCCGGGTCGTCAGAGAAGCTGCCCTGCATGAAGGCGTTGAAGCTGGCCACGCCCAGGCCTTCCGAGCGGCTGTAGCTGGCGCTGCCCTCATCGCCGTCGACATAACGCCAGCCACCGCCGGCGCCCGCGTCCAGCAACACGCTGACCACCGTCAGGTCGATGCGCACGCGCGCGGCTTCGGCTGCCCCGCAGCCTTCGAGTCGCGCGTCGAGCAGCGCCTTGCGGTCGACGCCGCCGGCCTCGAAGTGGCGCCAACGGCTGTGGTACGGAATCCGCAGGTCGGGGAAGCGTTCGCGCGTCAGCCGAGCCACGCGTTCTGCGGCCCGCGGCAGTGCGTTGCGATCGACCGTGAAATGCGGGCTGACGTTGTTTTCGACCGCCTGCAGGATCGCGTTGCAGCGCGCACGGATCGTGCCGGGGTCGAATAGCGGCGCCAGTGGGTGGCGCGAAACGAAGGCGGGAAGCTTTGCAGCGGCCTCAGTCAAGAGAGCCCCCATGCGGCTTTGCCGCAGCCCCCCAAGGGGGTTGAGGAACTCGGGAAAGGCCCGTCGTTTCCTCGAGAGAGCGCCCCTGAACCAATGCCAGCTGCGCAGCGCTCGGCACGCCACCGTCGGTGAAGTAGCCGGCCGCGATCTTGGCTTCGATCTCGACGCGGGCGTCGGCCGGCACCAGCGCGTCGGGGATCTTGACGCGTTCGCCGACCGTGATGCCGCTGTCGGTAATGGCGTCGTATTTGTCGTTGCTCATGCTCACCAATCGATGGATTTTTTGGATGCCCAGCCAATGCAGCACGTCGGGCATCAGTTCCTGGAAGCGCATGTCCTGCACGCCAGCCACGCACTCGGTGCGCAGGAAGTATTTGTCGGCGCGGTCGCCACCCACTTGCCGCTTGCGCGCGTTGTAGACCAGAAACTTGGTGACTTCACCCAGCGCGCGGCCTTCCTTGCGGCTGTAGGCGATCAGCCCCACACCGCCTTGCTGCGCACCGCGCACGCATTCTTCGATTGCATGGGTCAGGTAAGGCCTGCAGGTGCAGATGTCGGAGCCGAACACATCGCTGCCGTTGCATTCGTCGTGCACGCGGGCTGTCAAGGTCACGGCCGGGTTGGCCAGGTCGCGCACATCGCCGAAGACATACAGCGTCTGGCCACCCACTGGCGGCAGAAACACTTCCAGGTCGCTGCGCGTGACCAGCTCCGGATACATGCCGCCGGTTTCCTCGAACAGGGCGCGGCGCAATTCGCCTTCAGCCACCTTGAAGCGCGCCGCCACGCCGGGCAGCCACCACACCGGCTCCAGCGCGATCTTGGTGACCGTAGCCGAGCCGTCGGCCAGCAAGATGCGGCCATCGACCGCCAGGCGCTGGAACGCGATCGCCTGACGAATCTCCGGCAAATGGATGTGCGCCTTGGTGACGGCGATGGTCGGGCGAATGTCGTATCCGCGCGCCAGGTAGTCGGCGTAGACCGCCTGCACGCTGCCGCCCCACGGGTCGATCGAGACGATGCGGCTGGCGTCGCCCCATTGCGGGTACGGGCCGACCAGATCGGTGGGCGAGGTGTCGGTCAAATCGGCGCGGTGGCCGCGCGTCAGGTTGCCGGCGGCAACAGCCAGGGCGCGGTAGACGCCATAGCTGCCGCTGTGGCTGCCGATCACGTTGCGCTGCGCCCGGCTCGAGGTGCTGCCCACGACCGGCCCGCGCGCCAGCGCTTCGGCTGCGCCCCAGGTGATAGGCAGTGCGCCGACTGCGCCCTGGCCCGGGTGGGAAGTCAGGCGGATGTGGCTGCGCTGCGGTTCGGATGTGATCATGAAAGGGCGGTCATCGGCGGGGCGGCTCAAGCAGACGGGAGCTGCGGAAGATACGCCATTGCGGCGCTGGGCCGACGATGTCTCCGTCATGCGCCAGCAATGTCGCGGGGATTCATTCACGCAGCGAAGGCGCATGCCGACCCTAGACTCGGTGGATGGAAGTTCGTTATCTGGGCCGTCGCGACTACCCCGAAACCGAAACCGCGATGCGGGTCTTCACGGCGGAGCGCAGCGCCGACACCGCCGACGAACTGTGGCTGTGCGAGCACCTTCCGGTCTACACGCTCGGCGTGGCCGGGCGCGAGGCACATCTGCACGAAGCCGGCGGCATCGCCGTGGTTCGCACCGACCGCGGGGGCCAGATCACGTACCACGGTCCCGGGCAGGTGGTGGCGTACCCGCTGGTAAACATGCGTCGTCTTGGCATCTATGTCAAAGAGTTTGTCTACCGGCTGGAGCAAGCGGTGCTGCGCACGCTGGCCGACTTCGGCGTCACCGGCCACCGCGTGCGCACCGCGCCGGGCATCTATGTCCGCCGCGCAGATCCTTTCGGCCACGACCTGCTTCAGCTGGACGCGGCCGATCCGTTCGCAGGCCTCGCCAAGATCGCCGCCCTGGGCATCAAGATCAGCCGCGGTTGCAGCTACCACGGCCTGGCGCTGAACGTGGCGATGGATCTGGCGCCGTTCAACCGCATCGACCCCTGTGGCTATGCCGGCCTGCAGACGGTGGACCTGCGCAGTCTGGGTGTGGCGGTCGAGATGGCCGAAGCGGCGTCGTCCCTGGCGCGGCACCTGCAAGGCCAATTGAGCGCCTGATCCGGAAGCCTCAAAGAACAAGCGCCTCGACCGCCATAAGCAGTCGAGGCGCTTCGGACCTTCGCTAGAAGACCCACCGAGTCGACAGACGGCTCGGGATCAGATCGGCTTCGGCAGCCCGGTCTCGGTCGTCGGCGGGTTCACACCGGTGACGTTCAACGGATTGGCGGTGT
>JALYUN010000071.1 GCA_030853725.1 Pseudomonadota bacterium
TGCAACCGCTCTGCAACGGCGAAGCCATGCCGAGCCAGCGGCAGCAGGTCGGTGTCCCAGCGGGTATAGATCGGGTTGACGGCATAAACCACCGTGCGCACACCGAAGGGAGCAGCGGCTGCGACGATCGCGTCGATATCGGCAAGGTCTGCGCGCAGCGCTTGCGTGTGCGCAGGCATCGGCGCCTGGTTGGCGCCGGGTGTCCGCTGACGCGCAGGTCTGCGCGACTGCGCCAGCACCCGCCAGCCGGCTTCAGAGAAGGCACTTGCGGCGGCGGCGCCGAAGCGCCCGGTGGCACCGAGGATCAGGACGGCGGGACGGTTCATGGAAGTCTCCGGCAGTGGACGATGCAGCGAGTTTCAGAGCCCGTCAGACATCCGGCAATTGGCATATTTGAAGGTCAGCTATACATTCCTGCATGACTCCCCTTCGCTTCGACTGGGCCTTGATCAAGAGCTTCCTGGCGGTGCTCGACGCCGGCAGCCTGATGGGCGCAGCGCGCACCACCGGTGCGATGCAGCCCACGTTGTCCAGACACATCGCCGAGCTGGAATCGCAACTGGGTGCACCGCTGTTCGAGCGCACCGGCCGCGGTGTATTGCCCACCGCGGCGGCGCGGCAGATCGTCGACGCAGCGCGTTCGATGGCCGCTGGCGCCGATCAGCTGGCACGTGCCGTGGCGCAGGTTCGCTGCGCCAGCAGCGGCACGGTTCGCATCAGCACGAGCGAGGTCGCCGCCAGCTGGCTGCTGCCCCCCGTGTTGGCGGCGTTGCGGATCGAAGAACCGGGAATCGAAATCGAGCTGTTGGCTTCGAATGCGGTCAGCAACCTGCTGCGCCGTGAGGCCGATATCGCCGTGCGCATGCTGCGGCCGACCCAGGGCACGCTCATCGCCCGCAAGCTGGGCGACGTGCCCATCGTCGCGGCGGCGCATCGGCGCTACCTGGAGCGGGCCGGCACGCCGCGCCAGCCGAAAGACCTGCTACGGCACACCCTGATCGGCTACGACCGCGACCCGCTGATCGTCAAAGGGTTCGCGGCGATGAAGTTTCCGATCGGGCGCGACCGCTTTGCCCTGCGCACCGACAACCAGCTCGCCTACGGCCAGCTGGTTGCGGCAGGCGCGGGCATCGGCTTTGTCGCGGCCTACAACCTGCCACTCTGGCCCGACGTGCAGACATTGCTGCCGATGCTGAGGATCCCGCCATTGCCATGCTGGCTGGCGGTGCACCGCGAGATCCGCGGTAACCCGGTCGTGCGGCGGGTCTACGACTTCCTGGCGCAGCAGTTGCCTGGACGCCTGGGCAGTTGATGTCTGCGGTTTCCCGACGAGAAAGTTCTCTGCATCGTCGGCAATGGGGCCGATGCGATCCACAATTCGGCGATTGGAGGTAACGATGTCCTCCTCCTCGATCTCGCCGTCGACGGCAGTCTCAGCCAGCAGCCGTAGCGCTGGATCTGCCGCTGCCGGTGCCACCTGCGACCCGGCCACGCGGTTGGTCGTGTTCTGAACGGAGCGCCACGCATGACCACCATTTCTGCTTCCCGCCGCGACGGCACCGATGCCTATTTGAACTGGGGCGGGCATGCCCTGCGCTGGGCGCTGGTGTTGATCTTCCTGTGGTTCGGCTTCATGAAGTTCACCGCCTACGAAGCCAAGGGGATCGCGCCATTGGTTATGAACAGCCCCGTGCTCGCCTGGGCCTACAACCTGCTGGGCGAGCGCGGTTTCGCCACTGCGCTGGGCATCGTGGAACTCACCATCGGCGTGCTGATCGCGCTGCGCCCGTGGTCGGCGCGGGTTTCGGGTATCGGCAGTGTCGCGTCGATCATCACGTTCGTCGTCACCTTGAGCTTCATCCTGACGACACCGGGGGTGTGGCAGGAAGGTCTGGGATTCCCGTACCTTTCGGGCCCGATCGGTCAGTTCCTGATCAAGGACGTGGTGCTGTTGGCAGCATCGATCTGGACGGCAGGTGAAGCATTCGCTGCGGCACGCGTCGGCCGATAAGGCGGCTCAACGTCGGGAAAGACATGCCCGAGATGGCTGTCGCCGTGGGTGGAACGCACCGGGCTCCTCGTTGTTCAAATATTCTCCGGTCCCTGGTCTCGTGCCACACCGTGCTGAGACGCGGTACGCGAGAGCAAGCCGCATACGCCGCCTTCTTCATGGCCGCTGCGCGCCACGCTTGTTCACATACATCGCATACAGCGATTGCGACCCGCAGATGAATAGCCGGCTGCGATGCCGGCCGCCGAAGCACAGGTTGGACACCACGGCCGGAACCGCGATCTTCCCAAGCAGTTCGGCTTCGGGTGAGATGCAGTGGACGCCGTCGCCCGCGCTGCTCCAGAGGTTGCCGTCTTCGTCGCAGCGCACGCCATCGGTGAAGCCCGGCTCGACCTTGTAGAAAACACGCGGGTTGGCCAGCCTGCTGCCATCGCCTTCGACAGCGAACACGCGCAGGTGCTGCACCGGATCGGTCGCAAACGGAAGGCCGCTTTCGGACACGTAAAGCAGCTGCTCGTCCGGTGAAAAACAAAGCCCGTTCGGGCCCTGAAAATCATCGGCCATGACATCCAGCGAGCCATCGCGCGGGTCGAATCGGTACAGCGCGGCGGGCAATTCGGATTCGCGCTTGCCGCCTTCGTAGTCGGTCACGAGTCCGTAGACCGGGTCGCTGAACCAGACCGTGCCGTCGCTCTTGACCACCACGTCGTTCGGCGAATTCAGGCGCTTGCCTCGATAACGGTCCGCCAGCACGGTGATGGTCCCGTCGAGTTCGGTGCGCAGCAAGCAGCGGTCACCGTGCGAGCAGCCGATGAGGCGCCCCTGCATGTCACGCGCGTGGCCGTTCGCAAACTGCGACGGCTCGCGGAACACCGACATGCCGCCGGACGCGGTCCAGCGCATGATCCGGTTGTTCGGCAGGTCGCTCACGAGCAGGCATTGCAGGTCTGCGAACCAGACCGGTCCTTCGAGCCAGCGAAAGCCCTCGCCGAGTCTTTCGAGCGGCGCATTCGGCAGCACAAAAGACTTGAAGCGCGGCTCGACGATGGTGATGCCGTTCATGAGGCGCTTCCTTCTACTCGGCCTCGGTCCGGCAGGCGCTGCGTTGTGGCGGCCGATGCAACTGCACCGTCATCAGCGCGGCCGGCCGGTCGCCGATCGTCCCCGACCGATGGCCTTTCTTGCCACCGGTTTCAGTGCAACCCTGGTCCTCACCGAACGAGAACTCGCCCGGCCCCTGCTCCACGCGCGTGCCGTCCATGCTCTCGATGAACCAGCGTCCCGACAGCACGACGATCCACTGCGGCGCCGGGTTCTCGTGCCAATCACCGACCCAGCCGACCGGCTGCACAGTGAACACAACGGTCGACGGCTGCGTTTCCTGCTCGTTGTTCCATTGCGGGTTGGCTGGGCCGACGCCACTCAGTTCGTAGTCGGTCAAGTGGCACCGGCGCTGATGGCTGATGCCGCTTTCATCGACCGTCAGGTGCCAGTACGGAACCGCTGGCTTCGTTCCTGCGTCTTGGTTGTTCTTCGCGGTTTCCTTTTTTTCTTCGCTCATCGGGCCTGCTCCTGGAATGCACAAGGATGTCTGGGTGCGACCGGCTGTTCACTGGAAAGCCAACAGAGCGAGCCTACTTCGGTGGCAGCGTCACCGCCAGATTCCCCAGGCGGCATTGCCTGCCGAGCTGAAAAGGACTTTGATGCTGCCGCTGGACGATCTGCTCGCGGTGAGCAAAGCGTTCATCAACGAGCAAGCTACCCGCCCGGCGCTAACCCGTTGCTTGGATCGCCACGGCGCGGGCGACGCATAGGCTCGCAAGCCCTGAAGAGACAAGCGGAGCCAGCCGCCGTTGATCGTCCACCGCGATGCCCTTATTCTGGGCCGCAGAATAAAAAAGGCGACACGTGCCGGGCCTTGCGAACATGCGACGACAGATGATGAAGCTGCTGCTGTCGGCGTTGGCTGCCGCGTGGCTGCAGGCTTGTTCGCCCTCAGCCGGCCCGAGCATGACGACTGCGGCATCGCAAGCCTCGGTGTCTGGGTCTGGCGCATTTGTGGTTTCAGCCTCAGGCGCCGCGCCGCGAGCCTCGTCAACGGCGCCCATATTGCCGCCGGCCGCGCAACTGCTTCCGGCAGATGCCCAGGGTCTGGCGTATGCGTTGCTCGCGGGTCCGTGTGACGACAAGCGCTGCCCCGTCCTGCTCCAGTTGCGTGCGCCTGGCCGGATCCTGGATTCGGTGGCGCTGCGGTTCGCTGCTTCGGGTGCGGAATTGAGACGCGATGACGCAGCGGCCGGCGGTAGCGGGCCCGCAGGCTGGACGGCGGGCAGCGAAGAAGGCGCCGTCACGACACAACTGCAGCCGGTTCGGCTGTCCGCCGGCCGCATGGCCTTGCTGGTGCAACAGGCCGGCGGTTTCGAGCATGTGAAGAGGCGCCAAGACCTTTACACGAACGATGGCGCGAAGCTGGAGCGCCTGTGGTCCGCCGCCGAGGGCGCCGGGCCTGCCTGGTCGACGGTGGCCGTGGTGCCGGCAGACGGCGGCCAGCGTGATGACATCATCCATCTACAGGGCTTGCGCCCCGGCGGCGCAGGGGCAGACACGCTGTCGGCCAGCCGCCTGACGTGGGACGCCGAACGGCGCACGCTGGCTTCGCAGCCATTGCCGGAGTTGCCCGCTTTGGTGGCCGGCACCTACGCCAGCGTCAAGGCAGCGAAGCAGGCCGCCTCCAAGGAAGCCTGCCTGGCCGACTACTGGGTGCTGCCGGCGGAACGCCTGGGCGGCGAGCCATCACGTTGGGTGCTGGCGGCCGTGGCTGCCGACACTGCGGGCATCAGATCCGAGGCTGCGCGCCCCTGCGGCAGCACCATCCGACGCCGCGCTGCGGCGTACCGCCCCACGGGCGCACGGCCCAAGGAGTAGCCCCATGTCCACCATCACCGGCAGTGTCGGCGAAGGCGCCGTGAACAAGAGCCACGATGTGGCTCTGCTGCAGGCCATGCTGCGCATCGTCAAGAGCGCGAAGGGCGCGCCCTACCTGAGCACTGACTACGACGGCAGCTACGGCGGGCTGACGAAAAGCGCCATCGGCAGCTTCCAGATCGACAACGCCAAAGCCATCCAGGCCGGCCAGCCGAGCAAGGAAAAGCTTGGTGTGGTGGACCCCGGTGGCGCGACTTTCGCGGCCCTGGCGGCCGCCCTGCCGGCCACGCACAGAGAGCTGCGCATTATTCCCGGCACCAAGACCGTGTATCTGGAAGGCACGCTGGCCGATGAGAACGGCAGCGCCTACGCGATCCGTGTCGACTTGGAGTTTGAAGCAAGCTTCAAGACGCTGTTGGCGAGGCTTGTCTACACGATGTATGACGAGCACAAGATCGTGCTCAAGATCACCCCCACCGGCCGCCGTCGCACCTTTGCCCAGCAGGCAGCCGAAACGCAGACCAAGGCTGGCCCGGGTGAGAGCAACCACAACTTCGGGCGCGCATCGGACATCGGCTTCAAGGGCTTGCGCTGGCTCCAAGGTGACGGCAGCATCAAGCTCGACATCGATTGGCTGAACGCGCTCGAAGCGGTCCGTAAGGCCGACGCCGCGGCCTTCTGGGATGCGCGCGACGCCATCGCAAAGAAGCTGCCGCTGTATCGCCTGGGCTTCGAGCGCGTGCACCTACAGCTGTATGACCAAAGCACCTTCAGCAACGGCAAGTCGCTGGCGACGTTGTTGAATACAGCGAGGGCGTTCAAATGGGAAGTGCGGTACAAGTCGGGCAGGCCGAATTACAAGTGCAATTTCGGCTTTGGCGGTGCGTTGTACGAAGTTGGGTCGGCTAAGCAGATCTGGGCCGGCATGGCCACGGTTTCAAAGCCCGAGCTCGCTGCGGCTCTGACGGCGAAGGAAGCCGCGGCGAAATCGACGAAGGCCTTCAAGGACACGGACATCACGGCGCAGCAGATCGCAGATATGCAAAAGGCGCTGAAGGCTGACCTCGAAGCCGCGGACAAGAATTGGTTGAAGTGGGTGAAGGTGTTGTGAGGCTCGCGTTGACTTATGCCTCGCAACGATGGAACCAGGGACGCAGAAGCGGCGTGCAACATCGATGAACTGGTGCCGCATCTGGAACAGACCCAGATCCGCATCGCCAACGAGCCTCGACGAGGACGTCTGGCTCGCTGCGATTGCACGCGCAGCAAGCCAGCGGCACAGCACCACTTATCGGCAATGGTCCGTGGGCATGAGTGCCGGCGGCGAAGCCCGAAATACCTTATTAATGGCTTGCTGAAATGTGGAGAGTGCGGTGC
>JALYUN010000103.1 GCA_030853725.1 Pseudomonadota bacterium
GTCGACGAACAGCACCGCGGCCCGCCCGTCGGCGGCCGCCCTTCGCAGCAGTTCGTCGGCAGAGACCAGCCCGAGCTTCGGCGCCACCTGCGCGAAAGTGTCGCTGCGCCAGCGCGGCAGGCTGCGCGCTGCCGACAAGCCGAGCCAACGTTCGCTGAGCCACGCCGCACCGGGCAGGCGGTCGCGCAGATTGAAGAGCCACGGCAGACGGCTCGCGGTGCGTGCCAGGTCCGGCAGCCTGCCGATCAGCCGGTCCTTGATCGACACCCCGCGTGCTGCAGCGCGCTGTGCAGCGAATTCCAGCTTCATTTTCGCCATGTCGACGCCGGTGGGGCATTCGCGCTTGCAGCCCTTGCAACCGACGCACAGCGCCAGCGCGTCGGCCACGGTGTCGGACGTAAAGCCGGCGTCACCCAACTGCCCCGACAACGCCATGCGCAGCGTGTTGGCGCGGCCGCGCGTCACATGCTGTTCGTCACGAGTGACGCGGTAGCTCGGGCACATGCTGCCGGCGTCGAACTTGCGGCAGTGGCCGTTGTTGTTGCACATCTCGACCGCCTTGGCCAGGCCGCCGGTGTTGTCGCCGCCACTGCCCGGTGCGCTGGTCTGCTCGGTGACCGGGTCGTTCTGCACGTTCCAGGCCGACCAGTCGAACACCGGCTTCAGTTCGATCGTCCGGTACCCCGGTGCAAAGCGGAACAGCGCGCGGTTGTCCATGCGCGGCGGGTCGATGATCTTCCCCGGGTTCAGCAAATTGGCCGGATCCAGGCGCTGCTTGATGGCGCGCAACGCGTCGTCGATGGCCGGGCCGAACTGCCAGCGAATCCATTCGCCCCGACACAGCCCGTCACCATGTTCGCCGCTGAAGGCGCCGCGGTAGTGGCGCACCAGCGCCGCGGCTTCTTCGGCAATGGCGCGCATCTTGACCGCACCGTCTCGCCGCATGTCCAAGATCGGCCGCACATGCAGCGTGCCGACCGACGCATGCGCATACCAGGTGCCGCGCGTGCCGTGCCGCGCGAATACCGCTGTCAGCGCGTCGGTGTACTCGGCCAGGTGTGCCAGCGGTATGGCACAGTCTTCGATGAAGCTGACCGGCTTGCCGTCGCCCTTCAGGCTCATCATGATGTTCAGGCCCGCCTTGCGCACTTCCCACAGCGCCTTCTGCGGCGTTTCGTCGGGCATCTCGACCACGCTTTTCGGCAAGCCCAGGTCGCCCATCAACTCGACCAGCCGGTCCAGTTGCTGCAGCAAGGCGCTTCGGTCGGCGCCACTGAACTCGACCAGCAAGATCGCTTCCGGGTTGCCGATCAACGCGGTTTCGACAACGGGCCTGAACGCCGGGTTGGCACGTGCCAGCTCGATCATCGTGCGGTCGACCAGTTCGACCGCAGTCGGCATCAGCCGCACGATGTGCTGCGCCGAATCCATCGCCTTGTGGAAGCTCTGAAAGTTGACGACGCCCAGCACCTTGTGGCGCGGTAGAGGGCTCAGTTTCAGGCGCAGCCGCCGCGTCAGCGCCAACGTACCTTCGCTGCCCACCAGCAGGTGCGCCAGATTGACGCTGCCGTCGGTGGTGTAGGGGCGCTCGCTCTGCGGCCTGAAGATGTCCAGGTTGTAGCCGGCCACGCGCCGCATCATTTTGGGCCAGTTGGCGTCGATCGCGGTCGCGTGGACTTGCGCCAGGCCACGCACGAAGTCGGCAATGCCGCGTTCGCGTTCGGCCAGTTGGTCGACCGGGCCGAAGCGCACTGCGCTGCCATCGGCCAGCCAGGCGTCGATACCCGCCACGTTGTGCACCATGTTGCCGTAGGCGATGCTGCGCGAGCCGCAGGAATTGTTGCCCGCCATGCCGCCGATCGTGGCCTGCGCGCTGGTGGAGACGTCCACCGGGAACCACACGCCATGCGGCTTCAACGCCGCGTTCAGATGGTCCAGCACCAGCCCGGGTTCGACCTCGGCCGTCATCGCTTCAATGTCGACAGAGAGAATCCGACGCAGATGTTTGCTGCCGTCGACCACCAGCGCAGCGCCGGTGGTCTGGCCGCATTGCGAGGTGCCGCCGCCACGCGGCAACAACGGTGCGCCCATGTCGCGGGCGACCGCCATGGCGGTGGCCACGTCGTCGTCGCAATGCGGCACGAAAACGCCCAGCGGCATGATCTGGTAGATCGACGCATCCGTGGCATAACGCGCACGTGAAGCGGCATCGAACAGCACCTCGCCGCCGGTCTCTCTCTGCAGACGCCTCGCCAATTCGGCTTGGTCGACCGCGGCTTCAGCGCGCGGGTCGCCCTTCATGCCGACACCTTCACCGCCGATGCGACCTGGCGCATCAGCTCCAGCACCACGTCGCGCTTGTGTTTCAGGTGCAGCACCAGCAACGCGCGCAGCCCCGTGCCGTCGCGCGCGGCCAGCAGTTCCACCATCTGCTGGTGTTCCTGCACCGCAAGCTGCCACTTGCGTTCGTCGAAGTTGGAACGAAAGCGCAAGGCTTGCAGCCGCGCGTTGACGTTCAGATAGGTCTGCGTCAGCACGGGGTTGCGCGCTGCGGTGTTGATGCAATCGTGAATGCGGGCGTTGAGCTGGTAGTACGCTGGCAAGTCGCGCCGCGTGTGGGCCGCCAGCATCTCGTAGTTCAGCGCGCGGATCTCGTCGATCTCGGCTGCCGTGGCTCGCGCTGCGGCCAGTTCACCCGACTGCCCTTCGAGCCCGGCAATGACCTCGAAGGTGTCTGCCACGTCAACCGCCGACAACTTCACCGCCACGGCGCCGCGGTTGGGCAGCAGCTCGACCAGGCCCTCGGCCGCCAGCATCTTGATGGCCTCGCGCAGCGGCGTGCGCGAAACCTGCAGGGCTTCGGCCAACTCGCGCTCGTTGAGCTTGCCACCGGGTGCGATCCGGCCCTCGACGATGCGTTGGCGCAAGCGCGCAGCCACCTGTTGGTGCAGCACCGGGCGCGGCAAGTCAATAACCTCGGCCGATGGGGCAGGCTTAGGGTTTGTTTGGATCTGCATACAAAATCTAGTGAAGCTTTCGTGGGGTACTCTAGCGTATGACCATTCGAATCGCATTCTGTATGCAAAAAATCAGCACCTCGACGGACACCCCATGCTGAAGCTCGACCAGCATCCCAGCGGTCGCCACTTCCTGCAGATTCCCGGCCCGAGCCCCGTACCGGACCGTATCCTGCGCGCGATCAGCCTGCCCACGATCGACCACCGCGGACCCGAGTTCGCAACCCTCGGCCTGAAGGTCATCGAAGGCCTGCAGCAGGTCTTCGGCACCCGTCATCCGGTGGTGATCTACCCGGCTTCTGGCACCGGCGCCTGGGAAGCCGCACTCGTCAACGTGCTGAGTCCCGGTGATGCGGTGTTGATGGTCGAGACCGGGCACTTCGCAACGCTGTGGCAGAAGATGGCGCTGCGGCTCGGGATCGAGCCTGAGTTCCTGACGCGCCCCGGCACGTGCCCTGAGACCGGCCTGCCCATGACCTGGCGCCACGGCGTGGACCCGGCGCAGATCGGCGAGCGGCTGAAGGCCGATTCGCAGCACCGCATCAAGGCGGTGTGCGTGGTGCACAACGAAACTTCCACCGGCGTCACCAGCGACATCGCTGCCGTGCGCAAAGTCATCGACGACGCCAAGCATCCGGCGCTCTTGATGGTCGACACCATCTCGGGCCTGGCCAGTGCCGACTACCGCCACGACGAATGGGGCGTGGACGTGGCCATCAGCGGCTCGCAAAAGGGCCTGATGCTGCCGCCGGGGCTCAGCTTCAACGCGCTGTCACCGAAGGCACTGGAAGCGTCGAAAACCGCGAAGCTGCCGCGCGCGTTCTGGACCTGGGACGAGGTCGTCGAGATGAACCGGGGTGGCTACTGGCCCTACACACCCAGCACCAACCTGCTGTATGGCTTGAGCGAATCGCTGGACATGCTGCTGAAAGAAGGCTTGCCGCAGGTGCTGGCGCGACACCAGCGCTGGGCCGCTGGCGTGCGCGCGGCCGTCAACGCCTGGGGCCTACCCCTGCAGTGCGCCGACCCGGCTGTCTACTCACCGGTACTGACGGGCGTGGTCACGCCGAAGGGCGCCGACGCCGACACCCTGCGGCGCCTGATTTACGACCGCTTCGACCTGTCGCTGGGCACGGGGCTCGGCAAGGTCAAGGGCCGCATGTTCCGCATCGGTCACCTGGGCGACAGCAACGACCTGACGCTGCTGGCCACGCTGGTCGGTGTGGAAATGGGCCTGAAGCTATCGGGCATCGCGATCAAGGGCAGCGGTGTCGCGACAGCAATGGAGCACTTCGCGTCCCACCCCGCCGGGCGCTCGGGCGAAGCGGCCTAACACTGAAAATACGCAACCACCACAAGCATACGAAGGAGACCACACCATGAAGAACCGCCGTCAACTCGCATTCGGCCTGCTGGCCGCCGCCACCAGCCTCTTCACCGGCGGCTTTTCGGTCCAGGCCCATGCACAGATGGAACTCAAGCTCGGCCATGTCGGCGGGCCGGGTTCGCTGTTCGAGCTTTCGGCCAACGAGTTCGCGCGCCGCGCGAACGAGAAGCTCGGCAGCAAGGCCAAGGTGGTGGTGTTCGGCAGCAGCCAACTCGGTGGCGACAGCGAGATGATGAAGAAGCTGCGACTGGGCACGCTGGAATTCGCGCTGCCTTCGAGTGTGATGTCTTCAGAGGTCGAGGAGTTCGGCATGTTCGAGATGCCGTACCTGGTGAAGAACCGCGAACACATGAAGAAGATCGAAGCCGCGGTGTTCTGGCCATCATTGGCGCCGCTGGCCGAAGCCAAGGGCTACAAGTTGCTGGCGGTGTGGGAAAACGGCTTTCGCAACATCACCAACAACGTGCGGCCCATCGTCAAGCCCGCCGACCTGTCGGGCATGAAGCTGCGGGTGCCGAAGAGCGTCTGGCGCGTGAAGATGTTCCAGACCTACGGCGCCAATCCGTCGCCGATGGCGCTGTCGGAAGTCTTTGTGGCGCTGCAGACCGGCGTGATGGACGGCGAGGAAAACCCCCTCACGCAAATCTATTCCAGCAAGTTCCAGGAAGTTCAGAAGTACCTGTCGATGACGGGTCACGTCTACACCCCGGCGTACCTGGCCGCCGGCGCGCGCAAGTTTGCTTCGTTGCCGCCCGATGTCCAGGCGATCCTCCAGCAGGCCGCGAAAGACACGCAGGCCTATGTTTACGAGCAGGCCGTGAAGCTCGACAACGACCTGCTTCAGAAGATCAAGGCTGCCGGCGTCAAGGTCAATGAGGCCGACAAGGACGCCTTCATCGCCGCCAGCAAGCCGGTTTACGACGAGTTCGCGAAAGAAGTGCCGGCGGGCGGCAAGCTCGTCAACATCGCCATCGGTCTCGGCAAGGGCATGTAAGCGGGGGCAGCCGATGTCGAATGCCGCCACCGCCGCGCCAACAGGTTTCGCAGTCGTCTTCGACCGCGTCCTGACTGCGTTCGTGATGCTGCTGCTGAGCAGTCTGGCGCTCATCATCCTGTACGCGGTGGTGTGCCGAAAGCTCGGTGTCTCGCTCGTTTGGTATGACGAAGTGGCCTCGGTGATGCTCGCTTGGTTAACCTATTACGGCGCTGCATTGGCGGCCTTGAAGCGCGCGCACATCGGCTTCCCCGGGCTCGTCAACACGCTCGCGCCGCGCTGGCGCGTGGCCGCGGTGTGGTTCGCCGAAATCTGTGTGATCGGCTTCTTCGCGGTGCTGGCCTGGTTCGGGGTGGACGTGCTGGTGATCCTCCATGGCGACACGCTCGTCAGCCTGCCGTGGGTGCCGACGCGCTTCACGCAGTCGGTCATCCCGATCGGCGCGGTGCTCTTCATCGTGGCGCAACTGCTGAGCCTGCCCGAAGTGCTGCGGCAAGCGCGAGGTGCGGGCCTCGTCGACCACGAGCAGTTGGCCGTGAACGAACCGGCCTTGTCATGACCGTTGCGCTGATGTTCCTGGGTCTGGTCGTGTTGATCCTCGTCAACGTACCGATTGCGATTGCGCTGGGCATTGTCGCGATGGTGGCAATGGTTTGCTCGCAGGGGCTGGACTCACTGCTGAATTCGGCACTCGTCATGTTCACCGGCGCCACCAGTTTTCCGCTGCTGGCGATTCCGCTGTTCATCCTGGCCGGCGCCATCATGAACACCTCCAGCCTCTCGCGGCGGCTGATCGCCTTCGCCTCGGCGCTGCTCGGTTTCGTCAAGGGCGGGCTGGCGATGATCACCATCGGCACCAGCATGTTCTTCGCCGAAATATCGGGCTCGGCCGTGGCCGACGTGGCGGCGATGGGTTCGATCCTGATCCCGGCGATGAAGAAGAAGGGCTATCCCAAGGAGTTCGCGGCCGCGATCATGTCGTCTTCGGCGACGCTGGCGGTGATCATTCCGCCCTCGATTCCGATGATCCTGTACGCGGTGATGGCCGACGCTTCGGTGGTGCAGATTTTCGTGGCCGGCATCGTGCCGGGCGTGCTGGCCGGCGGAGGAATGATGGTGCTGTCGTATTGGTACGCACGTCGCTACAACTATCCGGTCGAAGAAGTGTTTCAGTGGAGCCGGGTGAAAACCACGTTCATCGACGCGGCCTGGGCCTTCCTGCTGCCGGTGATCATCCTCGGCGGCATTTTCGGCGGCATCGTCACCGCCACCGAAGGCGCGGCGCTGGCGGTATTCACCGCGTTGTTCATCGGCGGCGTGATCTACCGCGAGCTGAACTGGCGCCACCTGTACACGGCCATGATCGAAGGCGTGACGCAGACCGCCATCGTCATGCTGCTGGTGGCCGCGTCGGCGCTGCTCGGCGTCTACCTGACCGAGCAGCGCATCCCGCAGGAGCTCGCGTTGTGGCTGTCGTCGATCACCAGCAACCGCTATGCGG
>JALYUN010000123.1 GCA_030853725.1 Pseudomonadota bacterium
GGCCGCGCCCGGCGACACCGTCTTCGTCTATGCGCGCTCTGCGCAGGGCTTGCGAATGCCGTTGGCGATCGTGCGCAAGCAGGTCAGCGACCTGCCTTTCGACTTCGTGCTGGATGACAGCAGCGCGATGTCATCGGCGGCGCGTCTGTCCACCGCCGGCAAGGTGGTGGTCAGCGCGCGCATCAGCAAATCGGGGCAGGCGGTGCCGCAGAGTGGCGATCTGGAGGCCGAGTCGGCGCCGCTGGACGTCGGCGCGCGCGGCATCGCGCTCGTCATCGACAAACGCGTGCCCTAACCTCCGGCAGGGCAAAGGGTGAAGTTGCACACGATTGGCAAGCCGGGACCCCCGCTGCCGGGGTGGATACGGCAGTTCACCGATGCCCCGACAATAGACCCCCGAACGCGTTGTGATCCGCAGGGACCGCGGCATTCGGCGAGCTTCGATCAGACGACACGAATGCGGACAACGAACCCGTGCAGACGATCGGTGCTGGCCCAATGCCATTCACTTGAAGCACGACGGGCCATTCCCGAGTTCTTCAGTCTCCTCGGGGGGCTGCGGCAACGCCGCCCAGGCGAACGTATTTCTATTGATCGGAGCAGCCCATGAATCGCCTGAACGTTCCTGAGTACGTCAAGCACCAGAAGCTCGTCGACTGGGTCGGCCAGATCGCCGCCCTCACCACGCCCGACGACGTGGTCTGGTGCGATGGCAGCAAGGCCGAATACGAACGCCTGTGCGATCTGCTGGTCGACAACGGCACGTTGATGCGGCTGAACCCGAAGCTGCGCCCCGACAGCTTCCTGGCCCGCAGCGATCCCGACGACGTGGCCCGCGTCGAAGACCGCACCTTCATCTGCAGCGCCACCAAAGACGCAGCCGGCCCCACCAACAACTGGATGGCGCCCGACGAGATGCGCGCGCTATTGCAGACCGGCAACAAGCAAACCGGCGACCAAGCCCTCTTCAAGGGCTGCATGAAAGGCCGCACCATGTACGTGGTGCCGTTCTCGATGGGGCCGCTGGGCTCGCACATCGCCCACATCGGTGTCGAGTTGACCGACAGCCCCTACGTGGCGGTGAGCATGCGCACGATGACCCGCATGGGCCGGGGTGCGCTGGACGTGCTGGGCGCCGATGGCGACTACGTGCCGTGCGTGCACAGCGTCGGCGCTCCGCTGGCGCAAGGCGCCGAAGACGTGCCGTGGCCCTGCAATAAAACCAAGTACATCGTCCACTACCCGCAAAGCCGCGAGATCTGGAGCTATGGCTCCGGCTACGGCGGCAACGCGCTGCTGGGCAAGAAGTGCTTCGCGCTGCGCATCGCCAGCACCATGGGCCAGCAGGCGGCAGCCGTCGACGGCAAGGGCTGGCTGGCCGAGCACATGCTGATCCTGGGCGTGACCTCGCCCGCCGGCAAGAAGTATCACGTGGCAGCGGCGTTTCCGAGCGCCTGCGGCAAGACCAACTTCTCGATGCTGGTGCCACCGGCCGGCTTCGACGGCTGGAAGGTCACCACCGTGGGCGACGACATCGCCTGGATCAAACCGCAGGCCGATGGGCGCTTGCATGCGATCAACCCCGAAGCCGGCTACTTCGGCGTTGCGCCCGGTACCAACGACCACACCAACCCGAACTGCATGGCGTCGCTCCAACGCGATGTGGTCTTCACCAACGTGGCGCTGACCGACGAAGGCGATGTCTGGTGGGAAGGCATGACCGAGAACCCACCGGCGCATCTGATCGACTGGCAAGGCCGCGACTGGACGCCTGAGATCGCCAAGCAGAACGCCACCAAGGGCAAGCCGCGCGCCGCCGCGCACCCGAATTCGCGCTTCACCGTGTCGGCCCAGCACAACCCGGTGCTGGACCCGCAATGGGACGACCCGGCCGGCGTGCCGATCGACGCCTTCATTTTCGGCGGCCGGCGCAGCACCACGGTGCCGCTGGTGACCGAGGCCCGCAATTGGGTCGAGGGTGTGTATATGGCCGCCACCATGGGCAGCGAAACCACCGCGGCGATGGCCGGCGGCAACGGCGCGGTGCGCCGCGACCCGTTCGCGATGCTGCCCTTCATCGGCTACAACATGGCCGAATACTTCCAGCACTGGCTGAACCTGGGCGAAGCGTTGCGCCAGGACGGTGCCAAGCCACCGAAGATCTACTGCGTGAACTGGTTCAGGAAGGGTGCCGACGGTAAATTCGTCTGGCCGGGCTATGGTGAGAACATGCGCGTGCTGGCGTGGATCCTCGGCCGCGTGGACGGGGACGACAACGGCAAAGCCGGCGGCAGCGAAAACCTGTTCGGCATCAGCCCGCGCTACGAAGATTTGAACTGGCAAGGGCTCGCCTTCACGCGCGAGCAGTTCCAGAGCGTCACCAGCATCGACAAAGCCGACTGGCAGCAGGAACTGGCGTTGCACACGGAACTGTTCCAGAAACTGGCGCACCACCTGCCGGGCGAATTGCCGGCGACCCAGCGCAGGATCGAAGAGCGGCTTCCGGCCTGACACCGGCTTGCGGCTGCAGCTTTACTCGGACCTGCACCTCGAATCCGAGACCTTCGATCCCGCACCCGCATCCGGGGCTGACGTGCTGGTGCTGGCCGGCGACATCGACACCCATTGGCGCGGCTACGAACGATTTGCAGGTTGGCCAGTGCCGGTGTTCGTGGTGGCCGGTAACCACGAATTCGACGGGCGCGATCTCGATGCGGCATTGCCGGCGCTGCGCGAACATTGCGCCCGCTTCGGGCTGACGTTGCTGGAGCGCGAGTCGCGCATCCTGCAGCCCACCCACGGCGGGCCGACCTGGCGCTTGCTGGGCACCACCCGATGGGCCGATTTCGACGGCTGCGGTGCTGCCACGCGCGACCGTGCCATGCGCGCGGCGGCGCCCATGTTGAAACGCAGCAACGCGCAGCGCAGCGGCCAACTCTTCGACGCTGCAGCAATGCGCAGCGAAGCCCTGGCTTGCGGGCAGTGGCTGGCACAGGCGCTGGCCGAAGCGCCGCAGGGTCGCTGGGACCATACGCTGGTCGTCACCCACTACGCGCCGAGCCTGCGCAGCGCCGACCCACGCTACGGGCTCCAACCCGGCACCGCCAGCTTCTGCAATGCCGACGACGACCTGCTGTCGCAAGCCGACATGTGGTTGCACGGCCATCTGCACTGTCGCCACGACTACCTGGTTGAACGCCCCGGTGCGCTACCGACTCGCGTGGTCTGCCAAGCGCGCGGGCTTGCGAAAAAGCGCGAAACGCTGGGCCACGATCCGCTGGCGGTGTTCGAGCTCGACTGAAGTGCCGCGGTCCTGCCGCGGCCGTGCCGACAAGGTCTTCAAGCCGATTCGCAGTTTCTTCAAGCGCCACGGCCTTGACGCGACTTACGCCACCAAAGTGGATGTGGCGACCGACATCATCATCGACGCCGCCAACCGCGGTCGTCAAGACCTGATCGTGATGGGCTCGCACAGCCACAGCTCGATCGGCAACCTGGTGATGGGCTCGGTGGCGACCAAAGTGCTGGCTGGATGCGCCACGCCGGTGTTGCTGATTCGATAGCCCGGGTTCAATCCCCTTTGAGCCCGTTGAAGCAGGTCCGCATCACCCAGTCGATGATCTGCTCGTCACTGTGGCGCCCGCCCGCTTTCAGCACCGAGGGCACCGGGTCGCAGCCGCGTGCGTACAGGGTGTACAGCACCAGCTCCGGCGGCAGCGTGGGGTCGATCTTCCCTTGCGCCTGTGCCTCGTGAATCCACTCGCCCAAGGTTTCGCTGACCTGCATCAGCAGGTCCAGGTAGCTGCGGTCGGCCAGCAGTTCGGTGCGCAGCGATGAGTTCTGTGCCGGCAACAAGGGCATCTCGCCGACGAGCTGTTTGCTGAGCGCCCAGCGCGTCACGGCCTGCAGGCGCGTGAAAGCGTCGGCTTCGCTTCGCGCCGCCTGCTGCTCTACCACCGCTTGCACCTGCTGCAACAGCCGCACCATCGCGGCTGCGGCCAGCGCTTCTTTCGACGCGAAATGCTTGTACAGGCTGGCTTTGGCGATGCCGACTTCGGCCGCGACGGCGTCGACCGTCATCAGCTCGAAACCCTTGTCGGCCAGCAAGCGGTTGACAGCATCGACGATGGCCGCTTCGCGCACCTGCAACACCCGTTCGCGGAACGAGGTTCGGGTCATCTTCGACGCTTTCTACAAACCTGGCGGCAGCTGCTTTGCATGGCAGGCAGTCTAAGCGCGGGCCACGCGATCGTCGCGCGTGACTGTCGCGCGTGAATGTCGCGGGTGTGGCGATCGCTCAGATCGGGCAAGCCCTCGAGCGAGCACGCAACCGCTGGACCCAGCTGCGCCGCCGCGCAGCCGCTGGCTGCGGCGGTGCAGGCGCGGGCTCCGGCTGCGCCAGACTCAAATCCAGTCCGAAGGCCGTGCCGTGGTCGCCGAAGTCGCAGGTGGGCACGTGCCGCTCGCGCCAGGCGCGCAACCAGCGGTGGGTGGGGGCAGGTGCGACCATGTAGCGAGCGGGGTGAGCGGGTGTAAGCCAGTGTGACAGTCCGCCGCGCGCTTTGCTTGAGGAGAAGTCGGGGACTCGTGGGGCAATTCACAGGCTCTTCACTAGAATCGCTCGCCGTTCGGACGAGGCGTGCTTCGATGGTTTCCACACAGTCTGATTCCGAGCCCTTCGCCGCGATCGATTTCGGCACTTCCAATTCGGCCGTGGCCCTGTCGCGCCCGGGTGCCGGCTTGCGGCTGGTAGAACTCGAAGCCGGCCAGCCGACCATGCCCACGGCCGTCTTCTACCGGGCCGACACCCCCGCGCGCCAGTTCGACGCCGAAAGGCTGTACGGGCGCGCCGCGGTGGCGGCCTACGTGGAAGGCATCGACGGGCGACTGATGCGCTCGATGAAGAGCATCCTCGGCTCTCAGCTGTTGGACCAGCGCACCGACATCGGCGCGGGCCGCGCGGTGCGCTACCGCGATGTCGTCACGGGCTACCTGCTGCGGCTGAAGACCCTGGCCGAGGCCGAAGCCGGCCAGCCGCTGACCCGCGTGGTGCTGGGGCGCCCGGTGTACTTCGTCGACGATGACCCGGTGCGCGACCGGCAGGCCCAGTCGGCGCTGGAAAATGCGGCGCGGGCCGTTGGCTTCGAGCAAGTGCTGTTCCAGTACGAGCCGATCGCCGCCGCGCTCGACCATGAAAGCCAGATCGACCGCGAGCAACTGCTGCTGGTGGCCGACATCGGCGGCGGCACTTCGGACTTCTCGTTGGTGCGCGTGGGCCCGGATCGGCGCGGGCGGGCCGATCGCCGCGACGACATCCTCGGCAACCACGGCGTGCACCTGGCGGGCACCGACTTCGACCGCCACGTGGCGCTGGCCGCCATCCTGCCGCTACTGGGCCACCGTACGCGGCGGGCCGACAAGCCCGGCAAGCGGCTGCAGCCGGTGGGCGCCAAAGTGGCTGAAGCGGCCGAAGCACCCGAGCTGCCGAGCGCGATCTATTTCGACCTGGCCACCTGGCATCTGATCAACACCGTCTACGCGCCGGCGCGGCTGGCCGAAGTGCGCGCCATGAAACCGTGGTTCGCCGACCCGCGCCACCATGCCCGGCTCGTCGCAACGCTGGAGCAGCGCCTGGGACACGCACTGGCGGCCGCTGCCGAAGCCGCGAAGATCGATGTCGCGAACACCGGCCAGGCGCAGGTCGATCTCGACTGGTTGGAGGCGGGCTTGCAGACGACATTGCTGGAGGCCGACGCGGCAGCCGCGATCGAAAGCGACCTGGCGCACATCGTCGACGCCGCGCGCGAAACCACGCGGCGGGCCGGGGTGGCGCCGCAGGCCATCGACATGCTTTATTTCACTGGCGGGTCGACCGGCCTGGCACCGCTGGTGCAGCGCATCGCCGCGGGCTTTCCGGGTGCCGCGCTGGTGCGCGGTGACCGCTTCGCGAGCGTGGCGCAGGGTCTGGGCCTGCATGCACAGGCGGTGTTCGGCGCTGCTTCCTGAGGCAACCTGAAGACCGTTGAAGCGCGCAGTCACCGCGCAGTCACCGCGCAATCCCTGCGCAATCAGCGCGGCTGACCACGGTCGATGCAACCCTGGGCCTGCCGGGCAGCCGTGCCGACTCGCGCGGCCAGGACACTGGTCGCGCGGGCTGCCAGCCGGGCCACGAAGGCCAGCCCCAGCAAGGGCTCGGCGAGGATGCGGCCCAGCACGCTCTGGCGGCGTGGCAGCCAACGCAGATTCGCGCCTCGTCCGCGGAAAGCCGATTCGATCACGGCGTATTCATCGACGCCGATCTGCACCGTGTCGCCCGCTTCCAGAAAGTGGTCGCCGCGCTGCCCGTTACGGGTCAGCCAGATGCGGCCGCCGAGCACCCGCAGCTCACCGCCCAGCCGACCCAGATGCCGCGCCTGTCCGGCTTCGAGCGTTTCCAGGCCATTCATCAATTGCGTTTTCATCATCAATCTCCGGTGGGGATTGGCTATGATCATTCGTTGCTCTTAGGCAGTCCAATGAAATACGGGTTGTCGATTGATGCGCTTTAAGAATGAGTGAGCAATCCCGTCGACCGTTGTCACTGGGCGCGTTGCGCAGCTTCGAGGCGGTCGCAAGGCGGCTGAACTTCAGTGCCGCTGCGGCCGAACTGTTCGTCACCCAGTCGGCCGTCAGCCGCCAGATCAAGTCGCTGGAAGACGAACTGGGCGCGGCGCTGTTCGTGCGCGGCACGCGCCATGTCGAGTTGACCGACAGCGGCCAGACGCTGTGGCGCGCGCTCGCACCCGGCCTGGCAGCCATCGACACGAGCGTGCGCCAGATCCGATCGGTGCGCCGCCGTAAGCGGGTCAGCATCACCACCTTCGCGTCCTTTGCCTCGATGTGGCTGCTGCCGCGGATCGAAGCCTTTCAGCGCGAGCATGCCGACATCGACATCCGAGTTTCGGCGGCCGATGCCTTCGTCGACCTCGACGACCCCGAGATCGACCTGGCGCTGCGCCATTGCCCGCCGGGCAGGGCCACCGCCGGTGCCGCCCGCCTGTTCGGCGAAGTCCTGACGCCGGTCATCGGCCGCAGCCTGGCCGAGCGCATCGCCAGTGGTGCCGCGCCGGCGCTCGCCGATGTGGCCGACCTGGCGCAACACACCCTGGCTGAGGAAGACGGCCGGCACAATGGCAGCGTGGCGCTGAGCTGGCGGCGCTGGCTCGAATTGCACGGGGCGCCCGAACTGGAGCCGCGGCGCTGGCTGTATCTGAGCTTTGCTTCGCAGCAGGTGCAGGCGGCGCTGGCCGGGCAGGGCGTCGCGTTGGCGCGCATGGCGCTGGTGGGCGAGGTGCTCGAACGCGGCGAACTGCTGGAGCCTTTCGGGCGGGAAGGCCGCATCGGCAGCCGCTCTGCCTACTGGATGCTGATGGCCGAATCGTCTCGGGGCGGTCTGCGGCCCGAGGTGGCGCAGTTCCGCGACTGGGTTCTGCTGCAAGCGGCCGAAACCCGCACCGCCCTGGACGAAGCGCGCTGAACCTCGCTCAGCGGCTGTTGCGCCGCCCGGGTTTGCGTGGCCGTGTGCTGCGCGATGCCACCGGCCCGGCAGGCTTGGTGGGATTGACGGGCCGCGTCACGTCGGCGATCAGCATCAGCGCCCGCACCAGGTCCTGCACCGCTTCGGCCAGGTCGGTGGGCGGCTCCAGCGTCTCTATCACCGCCAGCAGCGCGTCGGCGTCTTCCAGATCGTCCGGGTCGAAGTGCATGAACAGCAGCGCCAGCGGCTCTACCAGCTCTGGATCGGGCAGCGCCATCAGCGCTGGAAAATGCTCCATCGCGGCAGCAAAGCCGGCCACCCACGGCAGTACCGATTCGGCCGGTGCGGCGCTGTCTTCCAGCGCGTAGACCCAAGGGTCAAACCACTGCCGTTGCCCGATGGCGGCATCGAGTTCGGCATGGCGCCGCAGCACCAGCGCATGCAAGGCCTGCAGGTCGACGCCCGCTGGCGGCGTTGCGCCGTCGACATCGGCCACGTGCGTCAGCCAAATGGCCGGCGCAGGGCGCTGCGGTTGCAGCAGCACGCCGCACAGATAGCCGTCCAACGCCGACGGGTCTAGCGGCTGTAGCGGCTCGGGTAAAGCAGCCAGCAGGTCTTGCAGGCGCTGCAGGTCGTCGTCGTCGAGCGCAGCGGCAGCCATCGGGGCGGTGGGCGGATTCATGACGTTCATTGTCGGTGCGCCATCGGCAGCGAAGTCGCGCCCTAAAATTCAGACTCGATCAGCCGCATCGAAAAACTGGAGTCGACGACATGGGCGCAGCCGAAGCATTCACCACCACCACCGATGTGGGCCACTGGATCGGTGGCCGGCCTCATGCCGGAAGCGGCAAGCGCAAGCAAACGGTCTGGAATCCGGCCACGGGCGCCGCCGCGCGCCAGGTACTGTTGGCGGAAACCGCAGACGTGGACCAAGCCGTGGCCGCAGCCGTGGCGGCGCAGCCCGCGTGGGGTGAGATGCCGCCGATCCGCCGCGCCCGTGTGATGAACGCCTTTCTGGCGCTGATGAACGCGCACAAGGATGAACTGGCCGCGATCATTACCAGCGAACACGGCAAGGTGTTCAGCGACGCGCATGGCGAGGTCAGCCGCGGCATCGACATCATCGAATTCGCCTGCGGCGTGCCGCAATTGCTGAAGGGCGACTACACCGACCAGGTCTCCACCGGCATCGACAACTGGAGCCTGCGCCAGCCGCTGGGCGTGGTGGCCGGCATCACCCCCTTCAACTTTCCTTGCATGGTGCCGTGCTGGATGTTTCCGGTGGCGCTGGCCTGCGGGAACGCTTTCATTTTGAAGCCGAGCGAACGCGACCCCAGCGCCAGCCTGCTGATGGCCGAACTGCTGCAGCGCGCCGGCCTGCCCGATGGCGTCTTCAGCGTGTTGCAAGGTGATAAGAGCGCGGTCGACGCACTGCTGGCGCACCCCGACGTGGCGGCCGTGAGCTTCGTCGGATCGACTCCGATCGCGCGCCAGATTTCCGAAGCCGGTGCCAGGCATGGCAAGCGTGTGCAGGCCCTCGGTGGCGCCAAGAACCACATGGTGGTGATGCCCGACGCCGACCTGGACCAAGCGGTCGACGCGCTCATCGGCAGCGCTTACGGCAGTGCCGGCGAGCGTTGCATGGCCATCAGCGTGGCGGTGCTGGTGGGCGACGTGGCCGAGCGCATCTTGCCGAAGCTGGCCGAGCGCACGCGCACGCTGAAGATCCGCGACGGCATGGCGCCTGAAGCCGAGATGGGCCCGATCGTCACGCGCGAGGCGCGCGACCGGATCGAAGCCGCCATCGGCGCCGGCGTCGAAGAAGGCGCGACGCTGCTGGTCGACGGCCGCGGTCACAGCGTGAAAGGCCGCGAGCAGGGCTTTTACACCGGCGGCACCCTGTTCGACCATGTCACTCCCGCCATGAAGCTGTGGCGCGACGAGATCTTCGGCCCGGTGTTGGCTTGCGTGCGCGTGCCCGACTTCGCCGCCGCGCTGGAGCTCGTCAACCGCCATGTCTACGGCAACGGCGTGGCCTGCTTCACCACCGACGGCGGTGTGGCGCGCGAATTCGCGCGCAGGGTGCAGGTGGGCATGGTCGGCATCATCGTGCCGATTCCGGTGCCGATGGCCTGGCACGGGTTCGGCGGCTGGAAGCAGAGTCTGTTCGGCGACACACATGCCTATGGCGAAGAAGGTGTGCGCTTTTATACCCGGCAAAAGAGCGTGATGCAGCGCTGGCCGCAGAGCATCGGCAAAGGCGCGGAGTTCGCGATGCCGACGGCGAAGTGACTGCGCTACAGCGCTCGGGGGCAGCCTCGCTGTTCGGGCTCATCGGCTGGTTGTTCGTCACTGTCGTGGCCGGTGGCGTGGGTGCAGTGGCTTCGATCAACGCAGTCGATTTCTACGGCAGCCTGACGCAACCGCCGTGGGCGCCGCCAGCCTGGCTGTTCGGGCCGGTCTGGACGCTGCTGTATCTGATCATGGCCGTGGCGGCTTGGTTGGTGTGGCGCCGCCACGGCTTGCGCGGTGCGCGGACCGCGCTGGTGCTTTACGGGTTGCAGCTCGTTGCCAACGCACTTTGGACCTGGCTGTTCTTCGCGTGGCACCGCGGTGCTTGGTCGATGATCGAAGTGGCCGTGCTGTGGATATTGATCGTGGCCACCATCGCCGCGTTCTGGCGCTTGCAGCGGGTGGCTGCGGTGCTGCTGCTGCCCTATCTGGCGTGGGTCAGTTTTGCGTCGGCGCTGACCTGGGCGATGTGGCGGCTGAATCCCGCCGTGCTGGGTTGAAGGGGTCGTTGCGAGCCCCGGACACGGGGCACCGGGTGGTCGCGATGAATCCGTCCGACCGCGACGACTTCAGGCTACTGCGTGCACCAGCCGGTTTCGACCTTCGCGCTTGGCTTGGTACAGCGCTTCGTCGGCCCGCTCGCGCAACCGCTCGAAGTTCACGTCAGATGAACTGCAGATGCCGCCGCTGATCGTTACCTTCAGGCCGGCTGCAATCTGCTCCCAGTCGTAGGTCGCCAGTCGCTGGCGCAAGCGCTCGCAGACCTCGGTGGCGGCTGCGATCGTGGTTTCCGGCAGCACCAGCAGGAACTCCTCGCCGCCCGTGCGTACGGCCAGGTCGGACCCGCGGGTGTGCGCCCGTAGCTGCTCGGCAAGCAGCACCAGCACGCGGTCACCCACAGCGTGCCCGAAGCGGTCGTTGACCTCCTTGAAGTGGTCAAGGTCGAGCATCGCCACCGACAGCGGTGTGCCGGCTTCGCGGGCCCCTTCCACCAATTTCGGCCAGCGCCGCTCCAATTCGCGCCGGTTCGACAGGCCCGTCAGCTGGTCACTCAGCGCGTCGGCTTCGAGTTCGCGCGACCGCTGTTGCTGGCGCTCGGCTTCGAGCTGCAGATGGTCGCCTTCAGCGCGGGTAATGAACAGCTCCGACTGCGCGCGCAACTGGTCGACAGCCCGCTTGCGCTCCAAATGCAGGTAGTGCTCCAAGTGACGCGCCGCTTCGGCATGCATTTGCAGCGCACTCGCGCAGCGCCACAGCGCATGCTGCAGCAGCATGTGTACGGCAGGATGGGCGACGGTCTGACCTTGCGACAGCAGCGCCTGGAGACCGCTCCAGGCTGCTGCGGCGCGACCCTGCTGCAGCAGCAGCTCACCCTGCGCGTAGCGAATTCGGCAAGACTGGGCGATGAAAGCATGTTGATCCGCCAGCGCCAGCGCTTCGTCGAGCGATGCCTGCGCCAGGTCGGCCGCGCCCAGCAGGGCCTGGATTTCACCCAGATTTCCCAGTGTCAATGCGCGATGGAACGCAGTGGCGCCGAACAACGGGTGCGCAACCGTTTCATAGGCGAAGGCCAGTGCCGCTCGCAACGGCTCCGCTGCTTCGCTTTGCGGCAATGCGTCGCGCAGCATGTAGTACTTGCCCAACAGGCAGCCCGCAAGATTGTTCAGCGCAGCCAGCAAAGGATGACCTTCGGCCTGCGCACGGGCCAGGGTCAGCGCCCGCCGCAACAGTCTTTCGGCCTGCCAGGGGTCGCCCAGGCGTTCGAAAAGGCAGCCGAGCGCGTTGACCGAAAGTGACAGTCGACCCACGTCTGCAATGTCCGATGCCCTTGTCTGTGCTTCCTGGGCGCAGACGAGTGCCACGTCGAAGCGCTGGCAGTCGCTGGCGCCGAGCGCCACAAAGCGCAAGAGGTCGATCAACTCGGCCGGTCTATCTTGCAGGCGCAGCAATGGCAGGATCGTCAGGCCATGGTCCACCATCTGCGTGACTTCGCCGCTGCGGTGGTGGAAGTGCACCAGGAGC
>JALYUN010000171.1 GCA_030853725.1 Pseudomonadota bacterium
GGTAGCAACAGTGCCAACACGTGGTAGACGCCGCGGCCCAGTGATGCTGCCGCGGTTTCGGGTTCCAGCGCACGCCGGGGATCGCGCACGTATTCATAGCTGAGCCAGTAGGTCAGCACAACCACCATGGCCGTGGCGGTCGCGTCCGATTGGACGGACGCGATACGGGCAGGCGTATCACCTGCCAAGCCACTCAGCACCGTGTGAACGGCCTTGGTCTTGTTGATCAGAACGAACTGGAAGTGCTTTTCCAGGCGCCGGTTCTTGCTGAGCAGGTCGTTCAGGTCGCGGTACAGGAAGCGGTAACGCCAGATCAGCTCGAAAAACACGTGGAAGAAGAGCCACGCATCCTCGACGTTGTGCACGCCTTCGGCAGCTGCCAGCAATTCATTCAGCGATTTTTCATAGCGGTCGAACAACGAATTGATCAGTTCGTCCTTGGCCGGGTAGTGGTAGTACAGGTTGCCCGGGCTGATGCCCATCTCAGCCGAGATCAGTGTGGTGCTGACATTCGGCTCACCAAAGCGGTTGAACAGATCGAGTGTCACTTCCAGAATGCGTTCGGCGGTGCGGCGCGGGCGCTTCTTCGTCACCACGCTGCGGCTCGACTCACGCTGGTCGTCTGCAGCGACGGCGGGGTGCTTCAACGGATCGGTCACCATGTTGCGACGATTCTGGCATCGGGCTTCCGGGGTTCGCCTGCCTACAATCCCGCCCTCGATGCCCATTCCCAGTGCCACGCTTTCCGCCGCAGAACCCGCGATCCGCTTTGACCATGTCAGCAAGGTGTATGCCGGCGCCCGGGGCCCGCTGCAGGCGCTGGACGATGTCAGCTTCGACATCCGGCAAGGTGAATTCTTCGGCTTGCTGGGCCCCAACGGTGCGGGCAAGACGACATTGATCTCGGTGCTGGCCGGTCTGGCACGTGCCAGTGGCGGCAGCGTGCGGGTGATGGGTCATGACGTGGTCACGGACTACGCCAGCGCTCGCAAGGCGCTGGGCATCGTGCCGCAGGAAATCGTCTTCGACCCGTTCTTCAGTGTGCGAGAGACGCTGAAGATACAAAGCGGTTATTTCGGGGTTCGCAACAACAGCGCCTGGATCGACGAGCTTTTGTCTGCACTCGGTCTGGCCGACAAGGCCAGTTCCAACATGCGGCAGTTGTCGGGTGGCATGAAACGCCGGGTGCTGGTGGCGCAGGCGCTGGTGCACCGGCCGCCGGTGATCGTGCTGGACGAGCCGACAGCCGGCGTCGATGTGGAATTGCGACAAACGTTGTGGCAGTTCGTCTCGCGACTGAATCGCGAAGGGCACACGGTGTTGCTGACCACGCATTACCTGGAAGAAGCCGAAGCCCTGTGTGGCCGCATCGCCATGCTCAAACAGGGACGGGTGGTGGCGCTGGACAAGACATCGGCGCTGCTTGCCGGCACGGCCAGCACCATGCTCAGCTTCAAGACCGACGACGCGCTGCCTGCCGAGTTGGCAATTGGCGCACGCACCACCGGCCGCATCGTGCAGCTGACCGCGCACGATGCAGCCGAAGTCGAATCGATCCTGCGCGCGTTGCGTGCCGGTGGCGTGCAGGTCGAGGACCTGGAAATCGGGCGTGCCGATCTCGAAGATGTATTCATTGAAATCATGACCGGAAAGCGTTCATGACCAGCAGCCGCTTCGCCGGCGCCGGCACGCTGTTCAGAAAGGAAATCCTGCGCTTCTGGAGCGTGGGCTTTCAGACCGTGGCCGCCCCGATCGTCACTGCGGTGCTGTACCTGCTGATCTTCGGCCATGTGCTCAACGGCAAGGTCGAGCCCATGCCGGGCGTGGGCTACACCAGCTTTCTGGTGCCGGGTCTGGTGATGATGAGCGTGCTGCAGAACGCCTTTGCCAACAGCAGCAGTTCACTGGTGCAAAGCAAGATCACCGGCAACCTCGTGTTCCTGCTGGTGACGCCGCTGTCGCACTGGGCCTGGTTCGCCGCCTACACCGGCGCTTCGGTGGTGCGCGGCGTGGCCGTGGGCAGCGGGGTGATGCTGGTGACGGTGTGGTTGGCGCCGTTGCGGCTGGCCGAGCCCTGGTGGATCCTGGTGTTTGCGGTCCTCGGCGCCGGCATGCTCGGATCGATGGGTCTGATTGCCGGTCTGTGGGCCGACAAGTTCGACCAGATGGCGGCGTTCCAGAACTTCGTCATCGTGCCGATGACGTTTCTCTCGGGTGTGTTCTATTCGGTGCACTCGCTGCCAGCGGTGTGGCAGGCAGTCAGCCATCTGAACCCCTTCTTCTACATGATCGACGGCTTTCGGCGCGGCTTTTTCGGCGCCAGCGATGTCTCGCCCTGGATCTGTCTGGGGGTGGTGGGCATCAGTTACCTCCTGGTGT
Organism: Pseudomonadota bacterium; assembly: GCA_030853725.1. Taxonomy (GTDB): domain Bacteria; phylum Pseudomonadota; class Gammaproteobacteria; order Burkholderiales; family Burkholderiaceae_C; genus Rubrivivax. The sequence continues at coordinate 2,380 of JALYUN010000171.1, forward strand.
CGACGGTGGCGCTGCGGCTGCTGGCCACGGGCTACAAGCTGAGGTCTTGATCGCATCGGCGACAATCCGACCATGAGCGATCCCACCCCCGACGACGTGCGCGAATTCATCGCCGCAGGTCTGCCGTGCGAACACATCGCGCTGGAAGGCGACGGGCGCCATTTCTTTGCCACCATCGTCTCGTCGCAATTCGAAGGCCTGTCGCGGGTGCGGCGCCACCAGCGGGTTTACGGCGCGCTGGGTGACCGCATGCGGGCGCAAATCCATGCGTTGTCGATGAAGACACTGACGCCGGCCGAGTTCGAGGCCGAACAGGCCGCAACTGCGGCGACTGCCGCGGGGCCCCACCCCCACTGAGCCCTTGCTGCCGTGCCGCGGGCCCGGCCCGTGTATGGCGCGGGCAGCGGGGCCGACGGGCGGCGCGGACAATGACCGCCATGATCACGCTCGCACTGTCCAAGGGCCGCATCTTCGACGACTCGATGCCATTGCTGCGCGCGGCCGGCATCGACGTGCTGGAAGACCCGGAACGCAGCCGCAAACTGATCATCGGCACGACCCGGCCCGATGTGCGCGTGGTGCTGGTGCGCGCCAGCGATGTGCCCACCTATGTGCAACACGGCGGTGCCGATCTGGGGGTGGCGGGCCTGGACGTGCTGCTTGAACACGGTCACGAACAGGGCGCTCTCGCCGGCGGCGGCGTTGCGTTGTACCGGCCGCTGGATCTGCGCATTGCGTGCTGCCGCATGAGCGTGGCGGTGCGGCACGACTTCGACTACGCCGCTGCCGTGCGCCACGGGTCTCGTTTGCGCGTGGCCACCAAGTACACCCACAGCGCGCGTGAACACTTCGCGGCCAAGGGTGTGCATGTCGATCTCATCAAGCTCTACGGCTCGATGGAACTGGCGCCGCTGACGGGCCTCGCCGATGCCATCGTCGACCTGGTGTCCACGGGCAGCACACTCAAAGCCAATGACCTGGTGGAGGTCGAGCAGATCATGCCGATCAGCTCCAGACTGGTCGTGAACCCCGCCGCGTTGAAGATCAAGCGCGAACCGCTGCGACAGTTGATCGATGCTTTCGAGCAGGCGGTGGCGGCAGGTGCGCCGGGGCGTTCGGCGTGACTGTTTCGATCACGCGGCTGGACACCCGCAGCCCCGACTTCGAAGCCGATTTCGCGAGGCTGCAGCAGGCATCGGCCGACACCGACCCGGCCATCGAAATGCGGGTGGCCGAGATCGTGGCCGATGTGCGCGAGCGGGGCGATGCCGCGCTGCTGGACTACACGCAGCGCTTCGACGGCCTGCACGCGGAGTCGGTGGCGGCGCTGCAAATCGACCCCGACGACCTGCGAGCGGCTTTCGATGCGGTCACGACGGCACAGCGCGATGCCTTGCGGGCCGCTGCGGACCGCGTGTGTGCCTACCATCAGCGTCAGCTCGAAGCCACGAGCCGCAGCTTCAGCTATCGCGATGTCGATGGCAATTGCCTCGGCCAGAAGGTGACGCCACTGGACCGTGTCGGCATCTATGTGCCGGGTGGCAAGGCGGCCTACCCGTCCAGCGTGCTGATGAACGCCATCCCGGCACGCGTGGCCGGTGTCGGCGAAATCGTGATGGTGGTGCCGACCCCCAGCGGCCAACGCAACCGACTGGTGCTGGCAGCCGCACATGTGGCCGGGGTGCAGCGCGTCTTCACGATCGGCGGTGCGCAGGCGGTGGCGGCGTTGGCACATGGCACAGAGACGATCCCGCGTGTCGACAAGATCACCGGGCCGGGCAACATCTGGGTCGCGACCGCCAAGAAACGCGTTTTCGGGCAGGTCGGTATCGACATGATCGCCGGCCCGAGCGAAATCCTGGTGCTCGCCGATGGCAGCACGCCACCCGACTGGGTCGCGATGGACCTGTTCAGCCAGGCCGAGCACGATGAGATGGCGCAGAGCATTCTGCTGTGCCCGGATGCAAGCTATCTGGCTGCGGTTCAGGCTGCCGTCGACCGGCTTTTGCCGCAGATGAAGCGGCAGGATGTGATCCGCGCATCGCTGCAGGGCAGGGGTGCGCTGATCCAGGTGCGCTCGATGCAGGAGGCCTGCGAGCTGAGCAACCGGATCGCGCCCGAACACCTGGAGATCAGCGCCAACGAGCCGCAGCTCTGGGAGCCGTTGCTGCGCCATGCCGGTGCCATCTTCCTCGGCCGTTACAGCAGCGAGAGCCTGGGCGACTACTGTGCTGGACCGAACCATGTGCTGCCCACCGCTGGCACCGCGCGCTTCAGTTCACCGCTGGGGGTCTACGACTTCGTCAAACGCAGCAGCCTGATCGAGCTCAGCGAGGCCGGCGCACAGGTGCTGGGGCCGATTGCCGCCGAACTGGCCGAGGGCGAAGGGCTGCAGGCGCATGCGATGGCCGCACGAATGCGGCTGTCCTCGCCATCCAGTGAAGCAACGGCCGCGCCGGGCGGGGGCCGATTCGGCGTGCGCGCGGTGACAGGCGACAACATCGACGAGCTGCTGGAGCTCGAAGTCGCCTTCGGGCAGCGGGGCCTGGTCGGCCGGGTGTCGAAGTCGATCGCGCAGGCGGCTTATGAACCCGCCGCCACCCCTTGGGGCCTGTACGAAGGAGACACCCCGGTCGGATTGCTGCTGCTCTACGACATGCGAAAGCATGCCGAGAAGCCCCGATCGGAGCTCTATGTCTGGCGCGTGCTCATCGACGCCCGCCACCAGCGCCGTGGCCTCGGAACGCGGGCCCTGCGTTGGGCAATCGAGGAAGCGCGCCGCTGGGAGGTCGATGCGGTTGGTTTGTCGCATCAACCCCTGTCGGGTCATGCCGGCCCGTTCTATCTGAAGCTGGGCTTCCACTACACCGGCGAGGTCGACGGTGATGAACGCAAGATGATCTTCCCGTTGACATGACGACGCAGGCCGACATCAGCCGCATCGTGCGGCACACCTTGCGGTCCGACCTGCCTGGCATGCACGCGTATGGGGTGCAAGACAGCGCCGGTCTCGTGAAGCTCGACATGATGGAGAACCCGTTTACGCTGCCGCTGCAGTTGCAGACCGAGCTCGGCGAGCGCCTGGGTCGCATCGCAATCAACCGCTACCCCGCAGGGGAAGCAGCCGACCTCGTCGCGGCCCTGGCGCGTCATGTCGATCTGCCTGCGGGCTGTTCGCTCATGCTTGGCAACGGTTCCGACGAACTGATCGACCTGCTCACCACCGCCTGCGGCCGCCAGGACGCGACGGTGCTGGCACCGCTGCCGGGGTTCGTGATGTACGGCATGGCGGCGCAAGTGCGCGGTTTGCGGTTCGCCGGCGTGCCGCTGACCGCCGACTTCGAGCTCGACGAATCCGCGATGCTGGATGCCGTCGAGCGGCATCGCCCGGCCATCACCTGGATCGCCTATCCCAACAACCCCAGCGCCAACCTGTGGGACGACGCGGTGATCGACCGCATCGTGGACGCCGTCGGCCGGCAGGCGGGGCTCGTGGTGTTCGACGAGGCCTATCAACCCTTCGCGTCGAGAACCTGGATGCAACGCATGAAAGCGCACGACCATGTGCTGGTGCTGCGCACGCTGTCGAAATTCGGACTGGCGGGTGTGCGGCTCGGCTACCTGTGCGGCCGGCAGGCGTTGATCGCGCAGCTCGACAAGCTGCGCCCACCCTTCAATGTCAGCGTGCTGAATGCAGAAGCAGCGCGTTTCGCGCTCGACCATGCGGACGAGTACGAGCGCCAGGCCGCGTTGTTGCGTGGCGAGCGCGAGCGGCTGCAGACTGAACTGCGGGCGCTGTCGCAGGTGCGGGCATGGCCCAGCGATGCCAACATGATCCTGGTCCGCGTGTCCGATGCGCCACGCACCTGGAGCGGCATGAAGTCGCGCGGCGTGCTGGTCAAGAATGTGTCGGGGATGCACCCGCTGCTGGCGAATTGCCTGCGCCTGACGGTCGGCACGCACCAGCAAAACACGCAGATGATG
>JALYUN010000208.1 GCA_030853725.1 Pseudomonadota bacterium
CACCCAGGCCTTGAACCATCTAGGGCTGCGCCCCGCGCTGGCGGGGCTGTTGCAACGCACCGATTACCGCTTCATTGCGATCTACTGCTTCAAAGACGGCAAGGCCAATGCCGCGCTGCATTACGACCGCGAGAACCCCGAAATACTGACCGCAGACGAAGTGCCGGCCAGCGCCACCTACTGCTGCTATGTGCGCGATGCTCGTGGCGTCTTCACCACGGCCAATGCGATGCAGGACGAACGGCTGAAGGACCACGTGGCACGCGAGGTGGTGCAGGCTTACTGCGGTCTGCCACTGATGACGCCCGAAGGCGAGATTCTGGGCACGCTGTGTCATTACGACCTGGTGCCGCGCGACCCCAAGCAGATCGACCTGATGTTGATGCTGCAGGTAGCCAGCACACTGGCGCAGGGCGGCTGGGTTCCGCCCTATCCACCGCCAGTAGCGGACTGAAGACCCGGCGCAGGGCTCAGTCCAGCAGCGCCGCGCCGTTGTTGCGGGCGCGTTGCAGCAGGGCCTGGCGCGCTGCGTCACGCTTCGCATCGTCTCCGGCCCAGGCCGCCAGCGCGTCGTCCTGCAGCGCGCGGCCGAACGAAAAGGTCAGCGGCCACGGGCAACGTGCGCGCGCGCTCGGGTGCCGCACATGCATGGCCTTCAAGCGAGCGGTGGCGATGTCGGCCGACTGGCCGCCCGAGAGAAAGGCGATGCCCGCCACGGCCGCCGGAACGCTTCGGCGCAAGCAGCGCACGGTGGCGTCGGCGGCGGCATCGACCGCGTCGCAGTCGGTGCCCTGCAGGCCGGGCACCACCATGTTCGGCTTCAGCACCATGCCTTCCAGAAGCACGCCCTGGCGCTGCAACTGTTCGAACACCGCGTGCAGCACGTCGGTCGTGACGGCTTCACAGCGTGCCAGCGTGTGGCTGCCGTCCATTAGCACCTCCGGCTCGACGATCGGCACCAGAGCCGCAGCCTGGCACAGCGCAGCATAGCGCGCCAACGCGTGGGCATTGGCTTCGATGGCAGCGCGGCTCGGCATTTGGTTGCCGATGTGGATCACCGCGCGCCACTTGGCGAAGCGGGCACCCAGTTTTGCATACTCGAGCAGCCGCGGGCCCAGACCGTCCAGACCTTCGGTAATCGTTTCGTCTGGATGGCCGGCCAGGTCGACGGTGCCCTGGTCTACCTTGATACCGGGAACGATGCCGGCGTCCTGCAGCACTTGCACGAAGCGCCGGCCGTCGGCCGTGCTCTGGCGAATGGTCTCGTCGTACAGGATCGCACCACTGATGGCGTCGCCGAGCCCGGGCGCGTCGGCCAGCACCTCGCGCCAGGCGCGGCGCATGGCTTCGGTCTGTGGGATGCCGTGCGCCGCAAAGCGTTTAGAGATGGTGCCGGTGCTCTCGTCCATGGCGAGCAGGCCCTTCCCGGGCGCCATCATGGCGGCAGCAGTGGTTGTCAAGGTGTCTGGGTTCATCGAAGGCTCCGGGGCGGTATCGCGAATGCAGTCGATTCTGCGCCGCCTTCCTGCTGAAGCGGCACGACAGGCCCCTGCGCACAGACTCGCGGTGACGCGCAGACTCTCACTTTCATCGACCCGGCAGCAGCCGGCCACTTTTCCGCTACGGGTTTTTCATGCCGAACATGCAAACGCTGGAGCGATTTATCTCGCAGGTCGAAGCCAACGACCATGTCGGGGCCTGCGAAGCTTTCTACACGCTCCGCGCCACGATGCGCGAGAACCAGAACCCACCGCGCACCGGCCGCGAGGCCCATGTTCTTTCGCTTCGACTGGCTCGACGGCAGCACCACCACAATCGAAGAACTGGCCTACCGGCGCTGGGAAGGTGAGCAGATCGCAGAAGAGCAGTTCTTCTACAACCCGGTGCAGATGAAGGCGAAGCCGGGCTAAAGCTTGCCGAGAGCCCGCAGGATCTTCTCGGGCGTGATCGGCTGCGAACTGACCCGCACGCCGAAGGGCAGCAGTGCGTCGTTGATGGCGTTCATCACCGCCGCGGGCGCGCCGGCGGTCCCCGCTTCACCGGCGCCCTTGGCACCCAGTTCCGAACTGCGGGTGGGGGTCTGCACGTGGCTGATGTGGATGTCGGGCATCTCGGCCGCCATCGGTACCAGATAGTCGGCCATGTTGCCGTTGCGCAGCGTGCCGTCGCTGTCGTACAAGCACTCCTCGAACAACGCGCCGCCGATGCCCTGGACGATGGCGCCGCGCATCTGCTCGTCGACCAGCATCGGGTTGACGACGCGGCCGCAGTCTTCCACCGCCCAGTGCGAGAGCAGCTTGACGAAGCCGGTGTCGACATCGACTTCGACATGGCTGACCTGCACGCCGTTGGTGAAGATGAACGGGTAGTCGCGCTGCGCGTAGTGGCGCGTCACCATCAGCTCGGGTGTGCAGTCGGCGGGTAGCGTGTCGGAGCGGAAGTACGCAATCCGGCCGAGTTCGGCCAGGTCCATCAGTACCGCACCGGTTTCGGCGTCGACCACTTTGCCGCGCTGCACACGCAAGCCGTCGGCGGCCCGCTGCAGGATCGCCGCTGCCACGGCCGCGATGTTTCGTCGCAGCACGTGCCCGGCCTGCAATACCGCTTCGCCGCCGATGCCGGTGCCGCGGCTGGCCCAGGTGCCGCCACCGTAGGGCGTGATGCTGGTGTCGCCGGTGATGACGCGCACCCGGTCCAGGTTGACACCGACTGCGTCGGCGGCGATCTGGGCGAACACGGCTTCGGCGCCCTGGCCTTGCTCGCCAACGCCACTCATTACCGTCAGTGCGCCGCTGGGCTCCAGCCGCAGCGTGGCGCCGTCCTGCGAGGCGATGCGCGCCCCGCCCACACCGTAGAACGCCGCGCTCGGGTTCGTCAGCTCGATCAGCGCCGCCACGCCGATGCCGCGGTACACACCGCGTTGGCGCGCTGCGGTCTGGTCGGTGCGCAGCGCGTCATAGTCCACCAGCCGCCGCGCTTCACGCAGGCAGGCCTGGTGCGAGAGTTGTTCCAGCTTGATGCCGGCAGCGCCGACGGCGGGGTAGGCGTCGTCGGGAATGACGTTGGCTTCGCGGAACGCCACCGGATCGAGCTTCAACTGTGCGGCCACACCGTCGACCAATGCTTCCGTCACCGCGCAGGCAATCGGATGGCCGACGCCGCGGTACTGGCACATCGGCACCTTGTTCTGGAACACCACTTTCAGCGCCGCGCGGTAGTGCGGGTGACGGTAGGGGCCACCCGTCAGCACCACGACCTGGTTGCCTTCGATGCCGCTGGTGCGCGGAAACATCGAATACGGGCCGACGCCGCTCAGGTCGTCGATCTCGAAGGCCAGGATCTCGCCGGCGGCAGTGGCTGCAATGCGGCCGTGAATGCGGTGTTCCCGCGCGTGGATGTCGCTCGTGAAGCTTTCCAGCCGGTCGGCGACGAACTTCACCGGCCGCTGCAACATCATCGACAGCGCCACCGTTGCAAAGTCGTCGGGGTAGGCGTGAACCTTGATGCCGAAGGAGCCACCCACGTCGCGGCACAGCACCCGCACCTGCGACTCCTGCAGATCGAACTGGCGGCAATAAAGGTCCTGCATCATGTGCGGCGCCTGGCAAGAATGCCACACCGTCAGGCTTTCGTCACCCGGGTTCCAGTCGGCGATCTGCGCCCGCGGCTCCAGCGTGACGCCGGTGTGGCGGCCGAAGTGATAGGTTTCTTCGAACACCGCGTCGGCGCGGGCGAAAGCTTCGTCGACACCGCCGGTGTCGAGCTTGCGCTCGAAGCACAGGTTGTCGCCCAAGTCGGGGTGAATCAACGGCGTGGCGGGGTCGAGCGCGGTCTCGGCTTCCAGCACCGCAGGAAGGTCTTCCCATTGCACGTCCAGCAGCGCCATCGCGTCTTCGGCGCGGGCCCGCGTCTCGGCCACCACCGCCACGACCGGCTCGCCTTGCCACAGGGCGCGTTCGATTGCCAGCGGATGTTGCGGCGCGCTCTTGATGCCGGCCAGATGCGACAGCGTTGCCACCCACGGTTGGCAGCGTTCTGCGATCTCGGCACCGACCACCACCGCCAGCACACCCGGCAGCGCCTGCGCCGCGCGGCGGTCGATGCCGGTGATGCGCATGTGCGCCACGGGCGAGCGCCAATAAACGACATGCGCCATGCGCGGAAGTTCGATGTCGTCGATGTACTGGCCGCGGCCTTGCGTCAGCCGCCGCACCTTCTCGCGCGGCAGTGCCACGCCGATGTGACGCTGGTCTTCGGTGACCGGCGGTAGGTCACTGCCCAGGTCGCGGTGGGTGGGGATTTCGGTCGGGTGGTTCATGGCGTTGGCACCTCGGCTCGGTCAGCATCGAAAGCGCCGCTAAGTTGGCGCTCGAGCACGGTGCAGATGGCGTCGACGATGGCGTGGTAGCCGGTGCAGCGGCAGTAGTTGCCGCTGATCCAGACCCGCACGGCTTCGCGTGATGCCTCGGGCCGGGATTCCACCAGGTCCAGCGCGGCCATCAGCATGCCCGGCGTGCAGTAGCCGCATTGCAGCGCGTTGTGCTCGATGAAGGCGTCCTGCAGCGCGCGCAGCCTTGGCGACGGCGTCCGGGTTTCGACCGTCTCGACTGCGGCGCCGTCGGCCTGCGCCGCCAGCACCAGACAGCCGCGCACGATGCGGCCGTCCAGCCGCACGGTGCACGCGCCGCAAACGCCGTGCTCGCAACCCAGGTGCGAGCCGGTGTGGCCACAGTCTTCACGCAGGAAGTCGACCAGGTGCTTGCGGCAGTCGACATCGCGCACCATCGGCGTGCCGTTGACGGTGACCTGCAGGCGGCGCTTGGGGATGTCGATCGGAGTGGGCATGGTGTCTGGGTGTCGCTCGCGTTCTAGGCCGACAGGGCGCGCACCGCGCGCCGCATCAGCGTGGCGGCGAGCTGGCGTTTGGCGGCGACCGAATGGGTCAGGTCGGCGTAGGGTTCGATCTCTTTGCGCAAGGCCGCGTCGGCTTCGTCCAGCCGTTCGTCAGTCAGCGCGCCGGCTTGCAGGATCGCCTCGGCAGCCAGGGCCCGCACCGGTCGGTCGACCAGGCTCAGGAACACCAGCCGCAGGTCGGTCAGGCCGCTGGCGCTGTGCTGTGCGCAGGCCGCGATGCCGGCCACCGCATAGTCGCCGTGGCGCCGCGCAAGCTCGTCGAAATGTTGGCGGTGCTCGGAGCCCACGACTGCAGGGCGCAACGGGATCTCGCAGGCCACCAGCAATTCGTCGTCGGCGCGGGCCGTGGTGTACAGGCCGAGGAAGAAGTCGGCCGCTGCCACGCGCCGTTCGCCGCGGCGGCTTTGCAGCACCAGCGTGGCGTCCAGTGACAGCACGCAGGCGGGCCACTCGGCGGCCGGGTCGGCATAGGCCAGCGAACCGCCGAAGGTTCCCAGGTTGCGGATGGCGCGGTGCGCAATGTGCGGTGCGGCCTGCGCCAGCAACGGTGCGTGCTGCGCCACCAGCGGTGACTCTTCGATCTCGACATGGCGCGTGAGTGCACCGATGCGCAGTTGGTCGCCTGCAACCGCAATGCCCTGCAACACGCTGAGCCGGCTGATGTCGAGCACCAGTGCCGGCTCCGACAGCCGCATGTTCAGCGTTGCCAGTAGCGTCTGCCCGCCCGCCAGCAGCGCCATCGCGTCGCCGTGCTCGTCCATCAGGTCGAAGACCTGGTCGATCGATTCGGCGCGGGCGTAGTCGAAGGCCGCGGACTTCATGGCCGGTGGCGTGCAAGCGGGGGGTTGGGCATCGGGGCGCTCTAGGGTTTGTCGGGATCGTGCCTGTTGATCAGGCGTTCAACAATTTCAGCAGAGTTGAGCAAATGGTCAATACCGCACAAACCCGCGCGTCCCCATCGAAACATGCCGATCTTGACACCGCTGCCACCTCGGCGCCGCGGCGTCGGCTCAGCGCGCAGACGCGCGAGCAGCAGATCGTCGAAGGCGCCACCGACTTCTTCGCGCGCCGCGGGTTGGACGCGCAAATGCGTGAACTGGCGGCCGAACTCGGCATCGCGCACACCTTGCTGTATCACTACTTTCCGACCAAGCGGCAGTTGATCGAACGGGTCTACGAAGAAACCATCGCCGGGCGCTGGAACCCGCAGTGGGAAGCGCTGCTGGACGACGCACGGCGCCCGGCGCAAGACAAGCTGCACGGCTTCTATCGCGCCTACCTGGCGGCGATCCTGACCCCGGAATGGCTGCGGATCCTGGTGCACTCGGGCCTGAGCGACAGCCTGATCCCGAACCGCTACTTTGCGTTGTTGCGCGAACGGCTGTTTCCGCGCCTGCTGCGCGAGTTGCGGCGCCACGCCGGCAGCCGGTCACGCGCGCCAGCCACGCCGCGCGAAGAAGCATTGCTGATGAGCTTTCATGGTGGGCTGATCTATCACCTGGGGCTGTGGCCGCTGATCTACCAGCAGCGCTTCACAGGCGCCGATGACCCGGCACTGATCGACACGTTCATCGCCGACCGTGTCCAGGGCTTGTTGCTGCAGGCCGCGCTGTTCGTACCATCATCGACGCCTCGGCGTGCCACGCCGAAACCGGAGAGCCGCTGATGTCCATCGCACTGAACCATATCTCGATCCGCACGCTCGACGTCGGTGCTTGCGAACGCTTTTATGCCGGCTTGCTGGGCCTGGTTTCGGGGCCGCGCCCGCCGTTTCCGTTTCCCGGTGTGTGGCTCTACGCGGGCGACACATCCGTCTATGCCAACGCGGTGATGCACATCATCGGCATCGACCAAGCCGCGCCAGAAGGCCTGCAGGGCTATCTGGGCAACCGCGACGACGCTGGCTTGAAGGGCAGCGGCGCGGTCGACCACGTGGCCTTCTTCGCTACCGGGCTGCAGCAGATGTTGACGCGGCTGCATGAAGAAAGCGTGGCCTGCCGTGAACGCACCGTGCCGTCGCTCGGGCTCTATCAGGTGTTCGTCGAAGACCCGAACGGCATCGTGGTCGAACTGAACTACCCGGCCGCCGAAGGCGCGGCGCTGGTGCGCTGAGCAGCGGCACTGCCACCATGGCCCGGATCCTGATCGTCGGCGGTTCGCTCGGCGGCCTGATGGCTGCCAACCTGCTGCACCGTGCCGGGCACGACGTGTTGGTGCTGGAGCGCTCTGCGCGCTCGCTGGAAGGCCGCGGCGCCGGCATCGTCACCCACGCCAGTCTGCTGCAGGCCTTGCACCAGGCAGGCGCCACGGTCGACGACACGTTGGGGGTGAAGGTGAGCACGCGCGTGGTGCTGGCACCCGATGGCCGTACGGAATGTCGCTGGGACTACCCGCAGATCCTGACTTCGTGGGGGCGGCTCTATGCGCTGTTGCGCGAGGCCCTGCCCGATGCCTGTCACCGTCTGGGTGCGGCAGTGGCCACCTTCGATCAGCGTGGCGACAGCGTGAGCGCCACGCTGGTCGACGGCACGCAGGTGGATGGCGAGTTGCTGATTGCCTGCGACGGCATTCGCTCTACCGTGCGGACGCAATTGGCACCCGATGTGCAACCGGCTTACGCCAACTACGTGGCATGGCGCGGCGTGTGCGACGAAGCACTGCTGTCGCAGCACACCCGCCGCACATTGTTCGAGCACTTCGGTTTCGGCATTCCCGAACACGAACAGATGATCGGCTACCCGGTAGCCGGTGCCGGCAACCGCACCACAGTCGGGCAGCGCCGCTGGAACTTCGTCTGGTACCGGCCGGCGGCGGCCGGACCCGAGTTGGCCGCGCTGATGACCGACGCCGACGGCACCCACCACGAAGCCGGCATTCCGCCGAACCAGGTGTCGTGGCGTGCCGTCGCGGCGATGCGGGAAGCCGCGCGGCAATTGTTGGCACCGCAGTTCGCGGAGATCGTCGAGAAGACCGCGCTGCCGTTTTTGCAGCCGATTTACGACCTGGTCTCGCCCACGCTCGCTTTCGATCGCGTGGCGCTGCTGGGCGACGCGGCGCTGGTGGCGCGGCCGCATGTGGGCATGGGCGTGAGCAAAGCCGGCGAAGACGCCGTGGCGCTGGCCGCGTGTATCGCGACCGATGGCGCTACGCCACGGGCGCTGGCGCGTTACGCGGCGCAGCGCCAGCCGGAAAGCCTGGCCGTGGTCGAGCGCGGCCGCTGGCTCGGTCGCTACCTGGAAGCGAAGCACCGCGGTGACAGCGTCACGCGTTCGGCCGAGACGGTGATGCATGAGACCGCGGTCGACACGAGCCTGTTCGAGTCCGCAACGCCCCGTGCCCGTGCGCTCGCATGACGGCGCGACCGATTCCCTGAACGACATCACCACGAACGGAGACCCCACCATGAAAACCACGCCCGACCAGTCAGTCCACCCGCACGGCACGCGGCGCCGCCAATTCATTGCCGCCGGTGGCGCGTTGGTCGCGGCGCCGGCAATGTTCAACATTGCGCGGGCCCAAAGTGGACCCATCAAGATCGGCTTTCCCGCACCGCTCACGGGCGCCTTTTCCACCGAAGCCAAGGACCAGGTGCGGGCGGCTGAACTGGCGGTCAAGGAATGGAATGCAGCCGGCGGCCACAAGGGGCAACTGTGCGAACTGCTGGTGCGCGACACCAAACTCAACAGCGGTGAAGCCGCCACCCGCACGCTGGAGCTCATTGAGAAGGACAAGGTCAACTTCGTGGTGGGTTCGTTGTCGGCCGCCACGCAGTTGTCGATCAACGCCGTCACCAGCGAACGCAAGGTGCTGTTCAACAGCATCAGCCAGTCCGACACGATCAACGAGGCCAAGGATTGGAGCCTCTACACGTTCCACGAAGCGCTCAACCCGCACATGACGTCGGGTGCGGTGGCGCGCTACGCCTTCCCGAAATACGGCAAGCGCGTGGCCTACCTGACAGCCGACTACGCCTACGGCCACGAAATGGTGCGGGGCTTTCAGCGTGCCGGCAAGGCCTTCGGCATGGAGACGGTGGCCGACATTCGCCACCCGCTGGGAACGGCCGACTATTCCGCCTTCCTGCCGCGCATCCAGTCCTTGAAGCCCGACATTCTGGTGCTGTGCAACTTCGGCCGCGATCTGGTCAACAGCGCCAAGCAGGCCACCGATTTCGGCATCAAGCAGACCACCAAGATCATCACCCCGGTGCTGCTGTACACCTCACGCCTGGCCGGTGGCGCCGAAGCCTTCGAAGGCATCATGGGCGGCACCTCGTACTACTGGGGCATGGAAGACACCATTCCCAGTGCGAAGAAGCTCAACGACGCCTACCGCAAGGCCTACGACGGCGCGGTGCCTTCGGACTACGGCGCGCTCGGCTATGCCGGCATCCGCAGTGTGCTGCAGGCCGTGAAGAACGCCGACGCCACCGATTCGCAGCGGGTGGCGATTGCGCTGCGGCAGTTGAAGTACGACTGGTACAAGGGGCCGCAGTTCTACCGCAAGTGCGACCACCAGTCGGTGCAGAGCGTGGTGCTGGTGGAAAGCAAGTCGAAGAACATGAAGGACAAATACGACGTGTTCAAGGTGTTGGCGATCGACCCGGCGAATGAGGCCAATTTGCGCAGTTGTGAAGAAGAGGGCCACAAAGTCACGACGTGAGCCGTAGCCCTACAT
>JALYUN010000209.1 GCA_030853725.1 Pseudomonadota bacterium
AGTCCATGTTGCCCAACGGCCAACGCGAAAGCCCGCGCGTTGTCGGCGCCCTGCGGTGTGGGGCGGCGGCTGCCGACGATGGCGAGCGACGGGGCCGACAAGATCGCCACGCGCCCTTGCACATACAGCAGCAGGGGTGGGTCGGGCGACTGCAGCAGTTGCGGCGGATAGGCCGGGTCGTCGATCGTCAGCACGTGGCGGTCCGGGCCGCCGGCCAGCCAGGTCTGGGCGGCTTGCAGGCGTTCCTGCAGCAAGGGCTCGGGTGCTGAGAGCGCGGCGGCGGGTGCCGCGCCGACCAGTAGCCGCAACGTGGAGGGCGCCGCTGCCAGAACCGCTTCGGCCGATCCGCAGGCAGCGAGCAGACGCCGCACGCGTTCGCGGCCGATGCCAGGTGTCTCCAGCAGTCGGAACCAGGCTTCGAAAGCGGAACCATCGCGCACGATGCTTGCGCCGGCCGGGTTCGAATCTGCGGTCGAGTCTGCAGCCAGGGTTGAAGTCAGGGCTGCGTGAAGCGGTCGCCGGCCACCACCGGCTGCTGTACCGTGAGGATCAGCGCATAGGAAACGCGCTCGAAGGTACGAAACACGAACAGCAGGCCTTGCCGTTCGTCGGGCAGGCGCATAGCGACCTTGTGTTCGCCGGTGGTGTCGGCGGCTTCGCGGCCCGAATGCCACAGCGCCAGCACGTTGCCGCGTTCGAGCCCGTCGCGGCTGCCGCGGTTCAGGGCCACGACCTGGTTCTGACCGGCGCGCAGGCCGTCGCCGTAGATCGAGACGATGCGGCCGTCGATGGGTGAGGCCGGCGGGTGCGGCACGTAGGCCACCAGTTCTTGTTGCGGCACCGGCGACAGGCGGTCGCCGACCTTGGCTTCGAGCCGCGTGCTGCTGATGCGGTAGGTGTCGGGCACGACCACGCCGTTGCCGGAGGTGTTGACCAGCAAGTCGCCGGGGCGCTGGAACTGGGCGGTGCCGACATAGCGGCCCTCGAAGCCCAGCACTTCGCCGGTGGCCGGGTCGTTCAGCGGCTTCAGTTCGCGAAACAAGCGGAAGTCGCGTGCACCGCCCCGATCGCCGCGCACATAAGCCAGTTCACCCTTGGACAACAGCACCCGCCCTTCCTGGGCGGCGACGATGCGCGGTGCGGTGTCGAGTTCGTTGCTGTCGAACACCACGGCCTCATTCAGGAACGGCCCGATCAGGTTCAGCGGAATCGACGCGATGGCGCCGTTGTCCAGCAACTGGGTGCGGATCTGCGGCGACAACCGCACCGTGTTGGTGGGGGCACCCTGGCCGGAACGCGCCAGCCGCAACGAAGCGCGGCCGTTGATGCGGTCCAGCTCCAGCACCTGCCCCGGATAGATCAGGTGCGGGTTGCGGATCTCGGCCAGGTTCATGCCCCACAGCTCGGGCCAGCGCCACGGTGCCTTCAGGAACAACCCGGAGATGCGCCACAGCGTGTCACCGCTTTGCACGGTGTAGCTGTCGGGCGCGTTCGCGGCCAGGTCTTCGACCGGCACACCGGCCTGCGCCACGCGCTGCGCGGTGCTGCGCCATTCGGGTCTGACGGGCAGATTCGCGGCAGCCGCCTGGGCCCAGGCGCCGATAGGGCACGCTGCCAACGCCAGCGTCCCGAGCACCAGGCCCCCGATGCGCCGGCGGTCGCTCGCCGATGGTTCTGGGGCCCGTGCGCTGCGGTCGTTCGGAGGCGGGGGGAACGGGCTCATGGGCAAAGAGTCTCCAGGCGGACGCGACGCTGCGGGCGATGCGAAAATACGGCCGCTGCAAGCGCGGCGCCAGTGTTGATATCGTTTCACAAATTCTCCCGCTAAACCCTTGATATCGCAATGAAACCGGCCGTTCGTGAGCTACCCCACACCTGCCGTGCACCGCCTTGCGTTGTGGCGTGTCCACGGCTGTTTCGGCCTGTTTCGCTGCCGGCTTGAGTGGCCGGTCTTTCACCCCCATCTCTGCTCTTATGGCTCTACTGACGATCCTTCGCTACCCCGACCCGCGTCTGCACACCGTCGCCCGCCCGGTGGCGGTGGTCGACGACGCGCTCCGCGCGCTGGTCGACGACCTGCTGCAGACCATGTATGCCAACGACGGCGTCGGTCTGGCGGCCACCCAGGTCGACGCGCATGTGCGGCTGCTGGTGATGGACACGTCCGAACAACACAACGAGCCGCTGGTGCTGATCAATCCGGAAATCCTGCAGGCGAGCGAAGAGCACGTGCTGGCCGAAGAAGGCTGCTTGTCGGTGCCGCTGATCTACGACCGCGTCGAACGCCCGGCGCGGGTCACGGTGCGGGCGCTGAACCGCGAAGGCGAGCCCTTCGAAATGCAAGTGGAGGGCTTGCAGGCGATTTGCGTGCAGCACGAAATGGACCATCTGGTGGGCAAAGTCTTCGTCGAATATCTGAGCCCGCTCAAGCGCGACCGCATCCGCACCAAGATGCTGAAGAAGACGCGCGACGAGCAGCGCGTGGGCGCCGGTTGAAGTTCAGGTGAAGGAACTGCGGGTCGGCTTCGCCGGTACACCGGACTTCGCGGCAGCGGCGCTGGGGGCGTTGCTCGGCGCCGGCTACACCGTGCCGCTGGTATGGACCCAGCCCGACCGCCCCGCCGGCCGCGGCCAGCGCCTGCAGGCTTCTGCAGTCAAACAGCTTGCGCTGCAGCACGGCCTGCCGCTGCTGCAGCCATGCAGCTTGCGCCTGGACGGCCGCTTTCCCGCAGACGCTGCTGCAGCGCAGGCCGCCCTGCAAGCGGCGGCGTTGGACATGCTGGTGGTGGCAGCTTACGGCCTGATCCTGCCGCCGTGGACCCTGGCCGTGCCGCGCCACGGCTGCCTGAACATCCATGCGTCGCTGTTGCCGCGCTGGCGCGGCGCGGCCCCGATCCAGCGCGCCATCGAAGCCGGCGACGCGCAGACCGGCATCACCTTGATGCAGATGGACGAAGGACTCGACACCGGCGCCATGCTGCTGTCGGAAGCCACCGCGATCGAAGCCGGCGACAGTAGCGCGAGCCTGCACGAGCGGCTTGCCGCCATCGGCGCACGGTTGTTGTTGCAGGGTCTGGCGCAACGGAGCGCGGGCACGCTGAGCTCGACGCCGCAACCAGCCGATGGTGCGAGCTACGCGCCGAAGATCGAGAAGACCGAAGCGGCCATCGACTGGCACCAGCCGGCTGCTGTGATCGAGCGGCGGCTGCGCGCGTTCGACCCCTTCCCGGGCTGCAACGCCGTGCTGCGTGGCGAGACGGTGAAAGTCTGGCGCGCCCGCGTAGTGGCGGCGCAAGGCGAGCCGGGTGTGGTCCTGGCGGCCGGTGGCGGCACGCTGCGTATCGCCTGCGGCACCGACGCGCTGGATCTGTTGCAACTGCAACGCCCCGGCGGAAGGCGGCTCGATGTGGAAGCCTTTCTGCGGGCTCAAGTCGCGGTGCAACCGGGCCGATAAGACACGGGATTGCTTCTTTTCCGCCCGACCCGCCATGCGCCGATTGCTACCTGTCTTGCTGTTCCCACTGGCTCTGAGCTTGTCCGGCTGCGATCTGCTGGGCATCGAAGGCGCCAGCGTGTTGGCCGCGCGCCGCGAAGCCGAAGGCCGCGCCGTCGGCGCCGGTTGCAGACAGGCTGCGCGTTCGGTGGAACAGTGCTACGGGCAGAACAAGCGTGCTGAAAAAGCCGCGGTGTTCGCCGGTTGGCGCGAGATGAACGACTACATGCGAGAGAACAAGCTGGAAGCAATGCCCTCGCTGCCCGAGCCCGACAGCACTGTCGCGGCGGCAGCCGAGACGGACGACAGTGGCGAGAAGCCTGCCAAGGACGCGTCGAAGGAATCATCCAAGGACAGCGGCAAGGACAGCGCGAAAGTCAGTCCGAAAGACAGCGCGAAAAATCGCCACTGATCGCCTTTTCGCAGTCAAGGCGGGCGAACGATCCCGAAGCCGCGCGTCTCGTCGGCACAGGCCGCATTCCGTCGCATCGACGCCGACGCACACGGCGCTTGGCGGCACAGTCGTGGCTTCGACACCTGTCCGGGACCCGCGTCATGCCACTCCACCACCGTTTCACCACCTTGGCTGCCATCGTCGCGCTGTGCGGCTACTGCGCGTTGGCACTGACACCGCTGCAGAGCCAGGCCGCCACCAGCGGCTCGGGTCATTCCAGTTCCGAGTCCCGCCAAACGCCACCCTTTCAAGCCGTGGCCGTCGAGGGTTCCATCGACCTGGAACTGCGCCAGGGCGCCGCCACATCGGTGCAGGTGCAGGCCGATGACAACCTGCTGCCGCTGTTGCAAACCACGGTCGAAGGCAGCGGCAGCAGCGCCACGTTGCAGGTGCGCTGGCAGCGCGGTGCAGCCGTCTACTCGCGCTCGAAGGTGGTGGTGACGGTGGTGACCCCGACGCTGTCTGCAGTCTCGATGTCGGGCGCGGGCGACGCGCATCTGGGCACTTTGCGCACGCCGGTGCTGAAGCTGAGCCTGGCGGGCTCGGGCGATGCCCGGCTGGACGATCTGCAGACGGCCGACCTGTCGATTCGCATGTCCGGCAGTGGCGATGTGACGGCCAGTGGCCGCGCCACCGTGCTGGCCGTCAGCCTGGCCGGCAGTGGCGACGTCGACCTGTCGGCATTGAATGCCGACGACGTTTCGCTGCGCATGGCCGGCTCGGGCGACGCCGCAGTCCACGCCGAGAAAACGCTCGACGTTCGCATTGCCGGCAGCGGCGACGTGGTCTACAGCGGAGCGGCCGCCATCAAGAGCCGCGTGGCCGGTAGCGGCAGTGTGACCCGCCGCTAAAGGCAAGCAGGCTGCGCGGCGTCGCGCGGGTGCGACGCACGCTGGCGACAATCCGCCGGTGAGCAGCCGCCCCTCTGTCGACCCCGCGTTGCCCCTGCCAGCTTTGTTGCGCCACCCGGAATTCGCGCGCGGTGCGCGCGAGATGGTGGGCACCGCCATCGGCATCGCGGCCTGGGGACTGATCACCGGCGTGGCCATGGGCAAGAGCGGCGTGCCCGTGCCGTTGATGGTGTTGATGTCGCTGGTGGTGTTTGCCGGCAGCGCCCAGTTGGCGGTGTTGCCATTGCTGGCGGGCGGGGCGCCGTTGTGGGTGATCTGGGCCACCGCCCTGTGCGTGAACCTGCGCTTTCTGATTTTCAGTGCGCAGTTGCGGCCCTACTTCATCGGCTTGCCCCTGCTGCGGCGGCTGCAGGTGGCGTATTTCATGGCCGACCTGAACTACGTGATCTTCGTCAAGCGCTTCCCGAATCCCGAGCCGGCGCCCGCGTCGCAGTGGCCCTACTTCTGGGGTGGCGCGGTCACGAACTGGAGCGCCTGGCAGTTTCCGTCACTGACCGGCATTTTTCTGGCCGACGTGGTGCCGCTGAACTGGGGACTGGGCTTCGCCGGCACGCTGGCCTTGATGGGGCTCGCGCTGTCGCTGTTGAAAGACCGCGCCACCGCGGTGGCCGGGGCAGTCGCCGGCTGTGCCGCGGTGGCCGCCTATGCGCTGCCGTTCAAGCTCAACATCGTGGTGGCCATTGCCGCAGCGGTGGCGATGGGGCTGCTGATCGACCATTCGGTGCCACGACGGGTGGCGGCGGTAGACGACAAGACATGACTGCTTGGAATGTGTTCATCGCCATCGTCGGCCTGGCGCTGTTGACGCTGACGACGCGCGGCTTCTTCTTTCTGACCCAGCGCGAAATCCCGCTGCCGCGCTGGCTGCTGCAGGGCCTGCGTTACGCACCGCTGGCAGCGCTGGGTGCGGTGGTGTTGCCCGAAATTCTGATGACCGATGGCCACCTGATCAGCGACTGGCGCGACGCCCGGTTGTTCGCGGCCGTGGCGGGCGCGGTCTACTTTGCCTGGCGGCGCGGCATCCTCGGCACGATCCTGGTCGGCATGGCGGTGCTGCTGCCGCTGCGTCTGGGGCTGGGCTGGTAGGGGCTCGTCCGACATCCGTACGCGGTTTCTAGAATCGGCGGCTCCTATCCACCGGAGAAGCCCATGAACGTGCTGCGTCTGTCAGACCTGATCAAACAAGGGCAGCTCAAGGGCCGGCGGGTCTTCATCCGTTCCGACCTGAACGTGCCGCTGGACGACCAAGGCCGCATCACCGACGACACCCGCATTCGTGCCAGCCTGCCGTGCATCCGCATGGCGCTGGACGCTGGGGCCGCGGTGATGGTGACCTCGCACCTGGGGCGTCCGACCGAAGGCGAATTCAAGCCCGCCGATTCGCTCAAGCCGGTGGCCACCTGGCTCGGTGAGCTGATCGGCGGCATCTACAAGGACGGCGTGCCGTTGAAGCGCGACTGGGTCGACGGTGTCGATGTCGAACCGGGCCAGCTGGTGCTGCTGGAAAACTGCCGACTCAACCGGGGCGAGAAGAAGAACGACCAGGCTTTGGCGAAGAAAATGGCCGCGCTGTGCGATGTCTTCGTGCACGACGCCTTCGGCACCGCGCACCGCGCCGAAGCCAGCACCTACGGCATTGCGCAGTACGCCAAGGTGGCGTGTGCCGGGCCGTTGCTGGCGGCCGAGATCGACGCCATCACCACCGCGCTCGCCAAACCGAAGCGGCCACTGGTGGCCATCGTGGCCGGCAGCAAGGTCAGCAGCAAATTGACGATTCTGAAAAGCCTGGCGGACAAGGTCGACGGGCTGATCGTCGGCGGCGGCATCGCCAACACCTTCATGCTGGCCGAGGGCCTGCCCATCGGCAAGAGCCTGGCCGAACCCGACCTTGTGGACGAAGCGCGGGCGGTGATCCAGGCAATGAAAGCGCGTGGCGCGGCGGTACCGATTCCGAGTGATGTGGTGGTGGCAAAAACATTCGCCGCAACCGCCGAAGCCACCACCAAGGCCGCGGCCGATGTGGCCGAAGACGATTTGATCCTGGATATCGGCCCGCAGACCGCGGCGCAACTCGCCGAGCAAATACAGACCGCCGGCACGATCGTGTGGAACGGCCCGGTGGGGGTGTTCGAGTTCGACGCTTTTGCGCATGGCACCGAAACCGTGGCGCGCGCCATTGCCGCGAGCAACGCGTTCAGCATTGCCGGCGGCGGCGACACGCTGGCGGCCATCGCCAAGTACGGGCTGGCCGAGCAGATCGACTACATCTCGACCGGTGGCGGCGCGTTCCTGGAAGTGTTGGAAGGCAAGACGCTGCCAGCCTTCGAGATTCTGCAGAAGCGAGCGTCTGAAGCAGGCTGATGACGCATCATACTTGATGCAAAATGACATCAAATCATACATCAATCCAAAGAGGCCGTTGCCATGCGAACCACCCTGACGATCGACGACAGTCTGTACGAACAAGCCCTTGAGCTGGCGGACCCCGGCATGGACAAGGCCGAATTGCTGCGCGAAGCGGTGCGCACTTTCATTCAAGTGCAAACCGGAAAACGCCTGGCAGCGTTGGGCGGTAAAGCGCCGGGCATGGCCGATGTGCCGCGCCGCAAGCCGAACAAGAAGACTGAAACGAAGCGTTGATGGAAGTCCTTGCCGACACGTCTGTCTGGATTGCGCACTTTCGCAACGCATCAGCAGATCTGAAGCATCTGTTGATAACCAACCGGCTGCTGATGCATCCGCTTGTGTTGCTGGAACTCGCTTGTGTCAGCCCGCCTGCGCCTCGTAAAGGCACCTTGGGTCGCTTGCGCTCGCTTCCGCAGGCGCCAGTAGCCACTGTTGACGAGGTGCTGGCGATGGTTGAAGGGGAGTGTCTCTACGACCGCGGTTGTGGCGCGGTCGATCTGAGTCTGCTGACTTCCGTGCGCCTGAGGCCGGGCACGAAGTTGTGGACACTGGATCGTGATCTGGGGGCGCTGGCAAGACGCTTCAAATTGACCTACGCACCGGTAATGAACTGACGCGATCCGTACCACCCCAGTCGCATAATCTTTGCGATCTGTATTGCATTGCGGAGTTTTTTCACATGATTCGAGCCACCAAGATCGTCGCCACCCTCGGCCCTGCTTCCAGCGACCCCGAGGTGCTGGAACGCCTGCTGGTGGCGGGGGTCGACGTGGTGCGGCTGAACTTCAGCCACGGCACGGCGCAGGACCACATCGACCGCGCCGCGCTGGTGCGCCGCTTGGCAGAAAAAATCGGCAAGCCGGTGGCGCTGATGGCCGACCTGCAGGGGCCGAAGATCCGGGTCGGCAAATTCGAAGGCGGCAAGGCCGTGCTGCTTGCGGGCGCGGCCTTCGTGCTCGACGCCTCGCGCACCGAACCGGGCACTGCCGAAGCGGTCGGACTCGACTACAAGGAATTGCCGCGCGACGTGCGCCCCGGCGACGTGCTGCTGCTGAACGACGGGCTGATCAAGCTCAAGGTCGAGCAGGTGCGCGGTGAGCAGGTCCACACGCGTGTGGTGGTCGGCGGCGACTTGTCCAACAACAAAGGCATCAACAAGGCCGGTGGCGGCCTGACGGCGCCGGCGTTGACCTTGAAGGACATGGAGGACATCAAGACCGCCGTGGGCTTCCAGTGCGAATACCTGGCGATCAGCTTTCCGAAGAGCGCCACCGACATGGAAATGGCGCGGCAGTTGGCCAACGTGGCGGGTGAGGCGCAGCGCCACCGCCCGCTGATGATTGCCAAGATCGAGCGCAGCGAAGCGATTCCGGCGCTGGAGTCGATCCTGCGCGCCAGCGACGGCATCATGGTGGCGCGCGGCGATCTGGCCATCGAAGTCGGCAACGCCGCGGTGCCGGCGCTGCAGAAAATGATGATCCGCATGGCGCGCGAGATGGACAAGATCACCATCACCGCCACGCAGATGATGGAGTCGATGATCCATGCGCCGGTGCCGACCCGCGCCGAGGTCAGCGACGTCGCCAACGCGGTGTTGGACGGCACCGACGCGGTGATGTTGAGCGCCGAGACAGCGGCCGGCCGCTACCCGGTCGAAACGGTCGAGCAAATGGCGCAGATTGCGGTCGAGGCCGAACGCTCCGAGACCATGCAACTCGACGCCGACTTCACCAACAAGCGCTTCGGTCGCATCGATCAAAGCATTGCGATGGGCGCGCTCTTCACCGCGCACCACCTGGGCTGCAAGGCGATCATCGCGCTGACCGAATCGGGCTCGACCGCGTTGTGGATGAGCCGGCACAACATCAAGGTGCCGATCTACGGGTTGACGTCGCAGTTGTTGTCGCAGCGCCGCATGGCGCTGTACCGCAACGTGCTGCCGCTCCTGATGCCGCGCTTCGCCGAGCGCGACGAGGCGCTGGCGAAAGCCGAAGCATTGCTGGTCGAACGCGGTGTGCTGCGCCCCGGCGACACCTATGCCATCACCTGCGGCGAACCGATGGGCCACCCGGGTGGCACCAACATGCTGAAGGTGGCGCAGGTCGGGTAAGCCGCGCTGCAGTTCCCGTCCGGGTAGCCAGGGGTTTCGCGCACCTAAAATGGTTCGTCATTCGCTTTCTTTCGAAAGGCCCACCATGCCACTCGTCTCGATGCGCCAACTGCTGGACCATGCCGCCGAAAACGGCTACGGCATTCCGGCATTCAACGTCAACAACCTGGAACAGGTGCAAGCCGTGATGACGGCCGCGGCCGAAGTCGGCGCGCCGGTGATCCTGCAGGCCAGCGCCGGCGCCCGCAAGTACGCCGGTGAACCGTTCATCAAGCACCTGATCCAGGCCGCCATCGAAAGCTGGCCCGAGGTGCCGTTGGTGATGCACCAGGACCACGGCCAGAGCCCCGAAGTCTGCAAGGGCGCGATCGAGCTCGGCTTCAGCTCGGTGATGATGGACGGCAGCCTGCAGGGTGATGGCAAGACCATCGCCGACTACGATTACAACGTGGATGTCACCAAGAAGGTGGTCGCCATGGCGCACGCGCTGGGAGTGACGGTGGAAGGCGAACTCGGCTGTCTGGGTTCACTGGAAACGATGCGTGGCGACAAGGAAGACGGCCACGGCACCGACGCCACCATGACGCGAGAACAGTTGCTGACCGACCCGGAGCAAGCCGCCGACTTTGTCAAGCGCACGCAATTGGACGCGTTGGCAATCGCCATCGGCACCAGCCACGGTGCCTACAAGTTCAGCCGCAAACCGACCGGCGACATTCTCGCCATCGACCGCATCAAGGAAATCCACCGCCGCATTCCCGACACCCATCTGGTGATGCACGGCTCGTCCAGCGTGCCACAAGACCTGTTGGAAATCATTCGCCAACACGGCGGTCAGATGAAGGAAACCTACGGCGTGCCGGTTTCCGAAATCCAGGAAGCCATCAAGCATGGCGTGCGCAAGATCAACATCGACACCGACGTGCGGCTGGCGATGACAGCGGCCATTCGCAAGTACCTGCACGAGAACCCCGACAAGTTCGACCCGCGCGACTACCTCAAGCCGGCGCGCGAAGCGGCGCGTCTGATCTGCAAGCAGCGCTACCAGGAGTTCGGTTGCGAAGGACAGGCCGCGAAGATCAAGCCGATGGCGCTGAAGGACGTGGCCCGGCGTTATGCCAGCGGCGAGCTGGCGCCTTCGGTGAGCTGAAGACGTCGATGCGTACGCTGTGGGCCGAAGCACCGGGGCCCACATCGCTGCGCCTGGAGCCGCAGACCGCGGCGCACGCGCTGCAGATGTTTCCGGTGCTGAGCGACCCGGCAATCTACCGTTTCGAAAATCAGCCACCCGCATCGGTCGCCTGGCTGTTGCAGCGATTCACCCAGCTGGAGTCCCGCGGCCCGGCCGATGGCGCTGCGCAATGGCTGAACTGGGTCGTGCGGATCGAGGATACCGAAGCCGCTGCGGGCAAGCTCGCTGGGTATGTGCAAGCCACTGTGTTTGTCGGCGGTGATGCGCTGGTCGCCTACGAATTCAACAGCGCCTGGTGGGGGCGCGGCATCGCATTCGCCGCCGTCAGCGCAATGCTCAGCGAACTGGGCGCTGCCTATGGAGTCTTGCAGGCCTTCGCCGTATTGAAATCCGCGAACGTGCGTTCGGCCCAGCTGTTGCAACGCCTCGGTTTCGGCCCGGCCGACCCGCAGCACCCGATCAGTGCCGGCATCGACACCGACGAAGTCTGCCGCAGTCGCCTGCTGCGCTGAGACTCAGCCCTTCAGCAGGGCCCGCACGGCATCGTTCAGGGCGTGGTTCTGCGGCCCGCGCTGCGCGATCTTCAACGCACCCATGTGGTTGCCGAGCACCACACTGCGCTCGATGCTCCAGCCGCGTTCCAGGCCGCACAGCAGTCCGGCGCGGAATGCGTCACCGCAACCCGTGGGGTCGACCACCTGTTCGGCGACCAGCCCTGGCACATGGCTGCGCTCACCATCGACCCAGACTTCGCAGCCCTGGTCGGCCAGCGTCACGATCACGGCCTTGAGGTGCGAGGCTGACAGCGTTTTCAGGTCGAGCCCGGTGCGCTCGCACAACATGCGGCCTTCGTAATCGTTGACCGCAACCCAGGTCGCCAGCTCTACGAAGCGTTTCAACTCGGCGCCATCGAACTGCGGCAGTTGCTGACCCGGGTCGAACACGAAAGGGATGCCGGCGGCCTTCATCTGGCCGGCGTGTTGCCACATGGCCTCACGACCGTCGGGCGCGATGATGCCGATCTTCAGGTCGGCGCGCTCGGCGTTCGAAGGCACGTTCAAACGGTGCGCGTTCTGCATTGCACCGGGGTGGAAGGCGGTGATCTGGTTGTTGTCGCGGTCGGTGGTGATGTGGCACTGCGCGGTGTGCAGTTCGGCGTCGCGCCCGATCAGCGAGGTATCGGCACCCCAGTCGGCCATGCGCTGCAAGTATTCGGCGCCGTCGACGCCGAGCGCCGCCATTACCACCGGCGCGCCGCCCAGCAGTTGCAGGTTGTAGGCGATGTTGCCGGCGCAGCCGCCCCATTCCTTGCGCAGCGTGGGCACCAGGAAAGAAACGTTCAGGATGTGCACCTGGTCGGCCATGATCTGGTCGGCGAAGCGCCCCGGAAAGGTCGTGATGGTGTCGAAAGCGAGTGAACCGCAGATCAACGCGGGCATGGCAACTCCAAGGTGAGAAGGGGCGAACGCAAGGATCGCGGGATGGGCCCGGGGTCAGGGATAGAACAGCTCCACCGTGTAGCCGGCCACCGGCGCGGTGTCGATGCGCAACGTGGCCTGCAGCTGCAAGTCACGGCCAGCGGCGACGGCGGCCTGCGCGGCGCCGAGCTCGGAAGTCTGAAGCACGCGGCGCGCCAGCAGCTTGCCCTGGCTGTCGGTCAGGCTCAACTCCACGGCCGGAACTGCCAGGTCGATGCCGCTGCGGTTGCGCACGGCCAATGACAGTTGATACGCATCGGTTTCGGCCACCCGCAGCAAGCCGCTGCTCTCCACCGTCAAGCCCGAGATCACGCGGGCCGGGCCCACGGTGCAGCCGAGCCAGGCGCAGCCCTGCTCCAGGATCGGCCGCGTGAAGGCCAGTCGGGCGGCCATCAGGTCGCGATAGACATAGGCCACCTGCGCCGCCAGGCCCAGCAGCGCCAGCAGCAACACGGCCAGCAGCGCGGCCCGCACGCCAGGCCGGCGCCAGCGTTCGGCACGTTCGGCGCGGCGGATGAAGGAAGGCGTGGCAGTGAAACTGCGCGTGGGCTCGAAAGGAGGGTCGGGGCGGTCGTGTGGCGGGCCGGCCGACCCGGCCAACGCTGCTACCGATGCGG
This sequence comes from Pseudomonadota bacterium, assembly GCA_030853725.1. GTDB lineage: Bacteria > Pseudomonadota > Gammaproteobacteria > Burkholderiales > Burkholderiaceae_C > Rubrivivax. Next base: position 12,662 of record JALYUN010000209.1, read on the forward strand.
TGGCCACCGTCGGGCCGGCCATCGTTGCGGCCCGATGGTCGACCGTGGCGTCGATCATCGCTTCGACATCGAACGGCGGCGCCGTGGGTTCGGCGGCCCACTGTGGTTCGAGCAGGCCTGCCACATCGACCGCATCGACCGCATCGACCGGTTCAGCGGACTCGTTTGAAAACAGGGCTGCGGGGGCTTCGTCAGCTTCAGGGGCTTGCGGCAACCGGTCGTCAGGCGAGTCGAACGACGACACCACTTCGGCTTCGGCTACCGGCGCAGCGGGCGTCTCTGCAGCAGGCGAGACGGGGTCGGGCGCGCTGTCGGGCCCTGCTGCTGGCGGCAAAACCTGGGTGGTTTCGAACGGCGATTCGGGCGCCAGGGCGGCTTCCACTACAGCCGACTCAGCCAAAGGCTCTGGCGACGCGGCCGACGGGTCGGGCCAGCGCCGCGGTTCCCCGGTCTGCGCGTCCAGCAAGGCCTGCCCGGCGTTGAAGACTTCGGAGCAACGGCCGCAGCGCACCCAACCGTCGGAAACCCGCAACTGGTCCGGAACGACCCGAAACACGGTGCCGCAGGCGCTGCAGCGGGTCGCCAGGGTATCGTGCATCAGGCGCCTGCCGCAGCGCTCGGGCGCTGTGCCGTCATCAGGACCCAGCCGTCTTCATGACCGTCGATTACCAGTTCCAGCCAGGGCGCATAAGCCGCCTTCAGGTCGTCGGCCTGGCGCTGCAGAATGCCGGCCAACACCAGCGACCCGCCGGGCGCGACCTGCGCAGCCAGCAGCGGGGCCAACAGCTTCAGCGGCGTGGCCAGGATGTTGGCCAGCACCACGTCGTAGCGGCCGTGCGCTGTGTCGGGCAGGCCGGCGTTCAAGGCCACCCGGTTGTGCTCGGCATTGCCCAACGTGGCGTGCACCGCAGCAGGGTCGATGTCGACGGCATCGATCGCCAGACGTGCTGCCGTATCGGCCGAGCCATTGGCGATCAAGCCGGCGCCGATCGCGAGGATCCCGGAGCCACAGCCGTAGTCCAGCAAACGCCCTTGCAGCACGTCGCGCGGGCGCGTGGCCAGCCAGCGCAGGCACATGCGGGTGGTGGGATGGGTGCCGGTGCCGAACGCCAGCCCCGGGTCGAGCCGAATCACCTGCCGTGCCGCAGCCGGTGGTTCATGCCAGCTCGGCACGACCCAGAAGGTGTCGGTGATGGCCACGGGTGTGAACTGCGACTGCGTCAGCCGCACCCAGTCCTGCTCGGCCAATGGCGCCAGCGCTTGCAGATGCAGGCCGTCACTGCCGTGGCGTGCCAGCGCCAGTGCGGCAGCGGCATCGGCGGTAGCTTCGTCGTCGAACAGCGCCCGCAGGGTCGAACGCTGCCAGCCCGCAGCAGGCGGCGGCATGTCGGGTTCACCGAACAGCGGCTGCTCGTGGTCGCTGTCGGCATCGGCATCCTCGACCGACACCGACAGCGCGCCGGCTTCGTCGATCAGCAGGTCAGAGACCAGCTCGACCAGCGCCTGCGGAGCGCGAAGAACGAGCTCGTGGTTCATTTGCTCATGCCAACCAGCGCGACCGGCAGGGAGCGTCGGCGCCGACCAAGTAGAGCCGCGGACCCGGCTTCACCGGGCCGCAAGCGAACGCCCCCGCGGGGGCCAGCGACCGGCAGGGAGCGTAGGGCCCGACCAAGTAGAGCCGCGGAACCGGCTTCGCCGGGCCGCAGGCGAACGCCCCCTCGGGGGGCAGCGACCGGCAGGGAGCGTGGGGGCCCCATCTACCGTGGATGCTCGCGCAACCAGCCTTCTAGGTAGTGGATGCTGGTGCCGCCTTCCATGAACTTCGCGTCGGCCATCAGTTCACGGTGCAGTGCAATGTTGGTCTGGATGCCTTCCACCAGCGTTTCCGACAGAGCGGTGCGCATCCGTGCCAGGGCCTGCTCGCGGGTGTCGCCGTGGACGATGATCTTGCCGATCATCGAATCGTAATTCGGCGGCACGTAGTAGTTGGTGTACGCGTGCGAGTCCACCCGAACCCCTGGGCCGCCCGGCGCGTGCCACAGCGTGATGCGCCCCGGTGACGGGGTGAACTTGTACGGGTCTTCGGCATTCACGCGGCATTCGATCGCATGGCCGCGACACTCGATCTGGCGCTGTGTGAAGGGCAGCTTCTCGCCGGCGGCCACGCGAATCTGCATCTGCACGATGTCGATGCCGGTGGTCATTTCCGTCACCGGGTGCTCTACCTGCACCCGCGTGTTCATTTCGATGAAGAAGAACTCACCGTCCTGGAACAGGAATTCGAAAGTGCCGGCGCCGCGGTAGCCGATCTTCTTGCAGGCCGCTGCACAACGGTCCCCGATGCGCTCGATCAGCCGCCGTGCCAGCCCCGGTGCCGGGGCTTCCTCGATGATCTTCTGGTGACGCCGTTGCATGCTGCAGTCGCGCTCGCCCAGCCAGACCGCATTGCGATGCTGGTCGGCCATGATCTGAATTTCGATATGGCGCGGGCGCTCCAGGAACTTTTCCAGATAGACCTGCGGGTTGCCGAAGGCCGCAGCCGCTTCGGCACGCGTGGTCTGCACCGCATTGATCAGCGCGGCTTCGGTGTGCACCACACGCATGCCGCGACCGCCGCCGCCGCCGGCGGCCTTGATGATCACCGGGTAACCCACCGCGCGCGCCACGCGGATGATCTCTTTGGTTTCTTCCGGCAGCGCACCTTCGGAGCCCGGTACACAAGGCACGCCGCTCTTGATCATGGTCTGCTTGGCGCTGACCTTGTCGCCCATCAAACGGATCGACTCCGGGGTCGGGCCGATGAAGGTGAAGCCGCTCTTCTCGACCCGTTCGGCAAAGTCGGCGTTCTCGGCCAGGAAGCCATAGCCGGGGTGGATCGCTTCGGCGTCGGTGACCTCGGCCGTGGCGATGATCGCCGGCATGTTCAGGTAGCTGAGACTGGATGCCGCCGGGCCGATGCACACCGCTTCGTCGGCCAGCTTGACGTACTTGGCTTCTCGGTCGGCTTCTGAATAGACGATGACCGACTTGATGCCCATTTCACGGCAGGCGCGTTGAATCCGCAGGGCAATCTCGCCCCGGTTGGCGATCAATATCTTCTTGAACATCGGCCCAGCGCCTACTCGAGCACGAACAGCGGCTGGCCGAATTCGACCGCCTGGCCGTTCTCGCACAGCGCGCGCAGCACGCGGCCCGACAACTCGGACTCGATCTCGTTCATGATCTTCATCGCTTCGATGATGCACACCGCCTGGCCTTCCTTGACCTCGTCACCGATTTCGACGAAGGACTTCGCACCCGGAGTGGCCGAGCGGTAGAAAGTGCCGACCATTGGCGAAGTGACGACCTTGTCCGGCACAGCCGCGGCAGCGGCGGGAATGGCCACAGCCGCTGCGCCAACCGCTGCAGCGCCAGCGAGCCCCGCCGCTACCGCCTGTTCGAGCGATCCCGGTTGGGCCAGTGCCGTGGTCGCAGCGGCCACCCCGCTCTTGACGATGCGCACCTTGCCTTCGGCTTCAGTGATCTCCAGCTCGGCGATGTTGGATTCGGAAACCAGGTCGATCAGGGTCTTGAGTTTTCGCAGGTCCATCTTCGGGGTCCTCCGCAAGGAATGGGTGGAGACGACGTCAGACGCTGACCGGGAGCCGGCGCAGCGACAGGGCGTGACGCAGCGCGAGCCGGTAGCCGTCAGCGCCCAGACCGCAGATCACGCCCAGCGCAATCGGCGACAAGTACGAGTGGTGGCGAAACGGCTCGCGGCCGTGGATGTTCGACAGGTGGACCTCGATGAAAGGCAAGCCGACGCCGGCCAACGCGTCACGCAACGCCACGCTGGTGTGCGTCAGACCGCCGGGATTGATGAGGATGAAACGCGTGCCATCGACGCGTGCCGCCTGGATCCGGTCGATCAGCAGCCCTTCGTGGTTGCTCTGCAGACTGAGCAGTACTTCGCCGGCATCGGTTGCGATCTGCTGCAAATCGGCATCAATCTGTGCCAGTGACTGGCTGCCGTAGATGGTCGGCTCGCGGCTGCCCAGCAGGTTCAGGTTCGGGCCGTGCAGAACGAGGATGCTCATGGATGGGCCAAAGCTGATAGCGCGGAGAATGTCAAATGCAGCCCGAAGCACGCGAAGGGGCGGACTTTACGCCATCTTGACAGCCGATCCGCAGCCACGGCAGGGCGCGCAATCAGGCGGTATCGCGTGTGTGTTTTTAAAGCGCGGCGGTCCACGCGACCAGCTCCTCGAACTGGGTTTCTCCGAGCTTGCGGTGCACCGCTTCGCCGCTGCGGTCGAACACCACCGTGAACGGCAAGGCACCGCTGGTATCGCCGAGCTGGCGCGTCAGCTCGGTGCCTTCGAAGCCGGCCAGGCCGATCGGGTAGCTGACGGGACTTTTGGCGAGGAAGGCGCGCACCGGTGTCGGGCTGTCGATGGCCAATCCGACCACGCGGATGCCTTTTGCTTCGAAGGTGCGCGCAAAACGGTCCAACGCCGGCATTTCGCGGACGCAGGGAGGGCACCAGGTGGCCCAGAAGTTGAGCACCAGCGGCGCGCCATGGAACGTGCTCAACGCAAGACTGCCGCCACCTGGCATGTCGAAGCGGCTGCTCCATGGCGGTTGCGCCCGTTCGCCGAAAGCCGCAGCGGCACGGCGTTCGTGCCACTGCTGCCAGCCAACCCCGCCCACCACTGCGGCAGCGCCGACCCCGCCCATCAGCCAGGCTCTTCGATTCATGCGGATGGCTCCATCAAGCGTTGCAGCGCGGCCAGATCGCCGCGCCAGCTCTGGCCGCGGGCATCGGGCTTGAGCGCACCGCGTTGGTCGTCGTAATCATGCAGCAGCAGGTGCAGCGTGACCGGTTCACCCAACACGCGGCTGGCTTCGGCAACAGTCAAAACATTCAACGGTTCTCGGCGGCCGCCACGGCCACCGCGACCCGGCCGATCGATCGAGCCCACGTCGTAGTCGACGCCGGCATTCACCAACGCGATCTCAGCCGCCTTCGGATCGTCGCAATACAGATCCAGGTGCACCGCAGACAACCGGGTGGCGGTACCGCGCCAGGCCGCGCCTGACAGATGCGGGCGGAACTCGGCCAGTCGCTGCATCCACAGCGCTGCAGCTTCGCGAAGGGCCCGCAGTTCACCCGGCTGGGTGTCGGCGCAGAACAGGGCGATGTGCTCGCGCACCGCGTCCTCTACCGCTTCGTTCGGCGGCAGCTCGACGCGGCTGCCGAAGTCGCGGGCTGCCTTGCGTTTGGCGGCGCCGTACTCCATGCCTTCTTCGACTACGAGACAGGCGGCCGAGGCGGCAATGTCGTCAGTGAATTTCATGGGGATCCGTGGCGTGTTCAGGGGAGCTGAACGGCGGGCATGCGGGCCACGATCGTCGCTGCCCGGCCGGTGACATAGGGCGAGGCCGGGCGCTTCTCGAAGCGCTTGGGCGCCGGCAGCATGACCGCCAGGCGCGCTGCTTGCGTGGCCGAGAGTTTCGCAGCGTCGACCCGGAAGTAATGAAGCGCCGCCGCCTGCGCCCCGAACACGCCTTCGCCCCACTCGACGTTGTTCAGGTAGATCGTCAAGATGCGTTCCTTGCCGAGCAGCGCTTCCAGCATCAGCGTCAGTGCCGCTTCCTGTGCCTTGCGCAGCACGGTGCGTTCGCCGGACAGGAACAGGTTTTTGGCCAGTTGCTGGCTGATGGTCGAGCCGCCGACGATCTTCACCGGTACGTCGACGTTGAGCCGGGCGGCGCGCTTTTCGGCACGGACTTCGGCGCGCTGGTTGCGGTCCCAGGCCTTTTGAATCGCGGCCCAGTCGATCCCGCCGTGGCTGGCGAAGGTGGCGTCTTCGCTGGTGATCACGGCGCGTTTCAGGTTGGCAGAGAGTTGGTCTGCATCGACCCACTGCTGGCTCCAGCCTTCGGGCCTCGGCGAGCGCAGCAGGCGCCAGGCCTCGCTGCGCTGAAACGCGGTGGACTCCGGATCGAGCAGGTTCATCAAGGCGATGCGCGCCGCGAACACGATCTGCAGCGCAGCCGCACACAGCAGCACCAGCAGCAGGAGCCGAACGGCGTGGCGGGTCGCCGTCATGGGTGCTCCCGGTTGGCGTCCTGTGCGCGCAGCGCGGCCAGCACCGGCGCTGTCGGCGGGTGCACGCCGCGCCAGATCGCAAACGATTCTGCCGCTTGCTCCACCAGCATGCCGAGCCCGTCGCGCGCCGTGGCGCCGGCCTGGCGCGCCCAGGCCATGAAGGGTTCGGCCGCGGCGCCGTACATCAGGTCCAGCGCCAGCGCGCCAGGCGCCAGCACGGCGGCCGTGACCGGCGGCGGCGCGCCGTGCAGGCTGCTGGCGCTGGCGTTGATGACGACATCGAAGCGGCTTGCACCCTCGCTTTTATCCGCACGATCGAGCGCGGCATGGAACAGCGCCACGGCGTGCGCAGTGGCGTGGTCGCGGTGCCGCGCCACCAGCGCAGCGGCCTTGTCCGGGCTGCGGTTGGCAACGACGATGCAAGCTGGCCCGGCTGCGATCAACGGGCCGAGCACGCCAGCCGCCGCGCCGCCGGCACCGACCAGCAACAAGCGGCGCCCGGCCAGTGCAATACCGGCGCCGGTTTCGATGTCGCGCACCAAGCCGACGCCGTCGGTGTTGTCGGCCCCAAAACCTTCGGTGTCGAAGCGCAAGGTGTTGGCTGCACCGGCCAACGCAGCCCGCGGGCTGGCCTGTGAAGCCAGACGCAGCGCGTCGAACTTGAAGGGCACGGTGACGTTGCAGCCGCGAGCGCCTTCGGCTGCGAAGGCGCGCAGTGCAAGCTCGAAACCTTGTAGCGGGCACAGGCGGCGGCCGTAGTCGATGGCCTGACCGGTAAGCCGCGCGAATTCGGCGTGGATGAAAGGCGAACGGCTGTGCTCTACCGGGTGGCCGAGCACGGCGTAGCGATCGATGGGCGTCACTGCGTGGACCCAGGCGACCGGACAAGAGGCGTAGTTTCCAGCCCGTCTTCGCGTGTGAAGCGAAAGCGCGAGGTGACGACGATCTGATCGGCCTGCGCGCGCATCGCCGCGGTGAAGGGGCCGAAGGGACTGGCCGCGCGAACGATCGCCACCGCCTGCTGGTCGAGCCGCCGGTTGCCCGATGGGCGGACGATGTCGGCTTCCACCACCCGGCCCGCAGCGTCGACCGTGACGTTCATCGTCAGTTCGCCATATAGCTTCTGCCCGCCCGTTTCGGGAAAGTTGCGGGTGCCGCGGTCTTCGATGCGCCGGCGCAGCTTGTCGTAGTAGAGGGCGTACACCTCTTCGCGCGTGGCGGGGCTGATGTAGCGCTTCTTCGGGCGCGCGTTTTCGTCGTTGATGCGCTTCTCGACCTGGGCCAGCAACTGCATCAACTGGCGGCGGTGCTCGTCGGCGTCGCGCTGCGGTTCGGTGCCGGCTTCGCGCCGCGGGTCGGGCGGCGGCAGGCCGGCGATCTCGTTGCGGATCAGTGTCAGCATCGTTTGCTGCTCCTGCTGCAGATGTTCGATGCTGCGCCGTGCGTCTTCGTCGGCGTCGCCGAGTTGCATGGTCGGCGAGGGCAGTAACGGCGACGTGGCACGGCCCTTCTCGGCCTCACCCCCGCCCGCCAAGTTGGCCTGCGCGATCGCTTGCGCCTTGGCGGGTGCTTCGGCCGAACGCGCGTTCACCAGAATCACTTCCAGCGGCGTGTCGCGAAAGGCGCGGTCGAAACCTGCCGGGTCGACGAATCGCACCGACAGGGGAATCACATGCGCTGTCACCGACACCAGCAAGGCCCATTGCAAGGCCGAAAACTGACGCCACTTCGGCCACTTCATCGGCGTGCCGCTCAGGGGCCCCGGTCAGTGGACAGATTGGTGGACGCGTTCTCGAACGCACTTTCCAATGAATCCGCGGCCGGGCTCGACACGCCGGCGGCTTCGCCGTCGATCGCGAGCGAAAGCGGGCCGCTGGCTTCGCCTTCGTCATCGCCTTCGTCATCGTCAGCGCTTTCGCCGCCCACGTCAGCGGCCACCGCGTCGCCGGGCATGGCTGCTGCCGCGGCTGATTCGTCCAGCCGCATCCACAAAGTGGCATGCAGGTCCAGCGTCAGCAGGTCGATACCGCTGACGCGGGCGCGAATGCGGCTGCCGCGCATCAGGTTTTCGGTGCCAGGCACGCGGAACACCAATGGCAGGGCGTCGGCCCGCACCAGGCCTTCCTTCATGACCGTCGCGTCGAGTTCGGGAATCGCGTTTTGCTGCACATAGCGCAGCGTCCAGTAGCGCTCGATCGCCTGCTGGAACGCGTTGTAAGCGGCATGGGTGGTGTCGAAGGCCGAGATGATCGAGAACAACGCCGCGTCTTTCGGCTTGAAAGGCGCCACCAGCGCAGCGGTGCGGCCGTGGCGCACGCAGGCAATCAGCTGCCACTGGTTCACCAGGTCCACATAGCGCCGCAGCGGTGAGGTGGCCCAGGTGTACTGCTCCACGCCCATGCCGGCATGCGGCGCCGGCTTGGTGCCCATGCGGACCTTGATGCCCGGCGCCATGCTGGCCTGGCTGCGGTAGATGGCGGGCACACTGCGGTCGGCGAGCCAGCCGCCCCAGGTGCTGTTGGCGAGGATCATGGCCTCGGAGACGATCAGGTCCAGCGGCGCGCCGCGGCGGCGGGTTTCGATCAGCACGCGCTCGTCACCGCGGGGCTCGTCGCCGGCCAACTCGTCGGTCGCTGCGCCGTCACTGTCGAGCTTGAAGCTGTAGTCGGGCCGGTTGAAATTCTCGGGCTTGCCGCGCATGACTTCGCGCCGCGCCTTCAGCGTCTGCGCCAGTCTGAAGCCGAAGGCCAGTTCGGGCGCGAACGGGTAGTCGGCCGGTGCGTCGCCTGTCAGTGAGGCTTGGGTGATGACAGCGTCGAGCCGGTCGTGGCGCAGGTTGGCGGCGATCGGCACACGTTCCAGCCGCGTTTCGCTGCCGCGCAATTCCAGCGTGGCTTCGTCCAGCGAGATGTACAGACTGATCGCCGGGCAATCGCGACCCGCCGACAAGGTATAGGCCTGCACCACGTCGTCGGGCAGCATCGTGATCTTGTGGCCCGGCATATAGACCGTGGACAAGCGCTCGCGCGCCACCTTGTCCAGTTCGGAGTCGGGCGTGATCGCGAGCCCGGGCGCGGCGATGTGGACGCCGAAGATCACCGTGCCCGAACCCAGGCCCTGCACCGACAGCGCGTCGTCGATCTCGGTCGTGGCGGAATCGTCGATCGAGAACGCCTGCACCGGTGCCAGCGGCAGCGGATCGTTACCGGCCAGCGCCGGCACTGGCAACCCCGCCGGGAATGCGGTGCCTTTCGGAAACTGTTCGAACAGGAAGCGCTGCCAATGGAACTGGTACGGACTCTGGATCGCGCCGGCGGCGGTCAACAGGTCCAGCGGGGCACGTTGTGCGATTTGGGTGGCCTCGATGACGGCCTTGTATTCGGCCGCGTTTTTGTCGGGCTTGAAGAGGATGCGAAAGAGTTGCTGGCGAATCGGTTCCGGGCAGCGCCCGGCGCTCAGCTCGGCAGCCCATTCGCCGATCTGCAGCGCCTGCTGCTTCTTGCGCTCGATGCCCAGCAGCGCGGCCTTGACGATTTCCTCCGGCGCCTTCTTGAACTGGCCCTTGCCCAGGCGGCGGAAATAGTGCGGCGCTTCGAACAGCGCGAACAGCGCGGCAGCCTGCTTTTCAGGACCGAAGGGCGCCTCGAAATAGTCCTGCGCCAGATCCGCGAATCCGAAATCGGCTTCGGGTGCGAATTCCCAGGCCAGGTCGAGGTCGATTTCCGCAGCCAGCGCCTGCGCGTCGGCCATCAATTCGGCCGGCGCGGGGCGTTCGAAGCGCAACATCACGTTGGCCGACTTGACCTTGACGCGCTTGCCGGAATCGAGCTCGACCTGCAGCGAGGCGTCGGACTCGGACATCACGCGCCCGGCGTGGAATTTCCCTGCGTCGTCGAAGAGTGCATACATCGGTGGGATTGTCGCCGCTGCACCCCGCGCCGACCTTTCTCGGGAGACTCGAATGGGACAACCCCCGCCCACTGCGTTGATGGACGCGACCCAGTTCCACTCTGGCGGGTTTGTGCTCGAGGTCGATCGACGCCGTCTCCTCGTGCCGGACGGTTCTCCTGCCGAGTGCAGGCCGCAGTGTTGGCGTGATGCCCCCACAGCCGCCCAACATGCGCGACCGGAGGAAACTATTGCAGGTAGTGCGTCGTCACCAGCGGAACCCGCAGCCTGTACTGGGTGCGGTGAACGATCTCTCAGGCTGCGCATATTCGTCGGACTGATCATCGCCGCCCCAGAGTGCCGCCCCAAACTGAAGGACCAAGTTGATTTCTCGATCGACGATTCCGCCACGACCGAGATCGACGACGCGCTGTCGGTGCAGGGCCTGGGTT